>JAYVIQ010000050.1:0-5621 GCA_043770215.1 Cytophagales bacterium
CCACTACTTGAATTATATAAGTTGCTAATCGTAAAAGAGATTTGAAAAACTGGATAGTCTGGAATTAAAACAGTATTGTCTTCTTCATATTTTACATAACTAATATTCTCACAACAATCTTCACAGCTTGATTGTGCTTTAGAAATGATTCTTTGAACCGAAAAAAGTACAATTTTACCTTTGTTATGCTTCAATTTTACAACTTCGCCATTTTTATAAGGAACCAAAGCTTTTGTAGAGTCCGATATTGGAGGTAACTCTGTGTAAACAGGAATTCCTTTCTTACCTTTTGGGCAATAGTCACACGAAAAAAAAAGTGAAACAATAGATAAAATAATAAAATTCCTCATAGTTAACAACTTAATTAAAATCCTTAGCCGTATTGTTCAATCTTATTTATTTGCCTCCACCCATTTTTTAGCATGTACAAAAGCCTCAAACCAAGGAGTAACTTCATGGTTTTCATTTGGATAGTAAGCACACTGGTATGGGAAGAAAGCACGTTCTAAGTGAGGCATCATCGCAAGATGACGACCATCGTTAGAACAAATACCTGCTACATTATAATCCGAACCATTTGGGTTGCCTGGATATGCTGTTTGGGCGTATTTCAATACTATATTATATTCCGCTTCTGTTTTTGGTAAATTAAATTTTCCTTCGCCATGCGCTATCCATATACCCATTGCTGTGCCAGATAGAGATTTTAACATAATAGAGTCATTGCTAGGTACATGTACCCCCACAAAATTAGATTCGAATTTGTGTGAGTTGTTATGTTCCATTTTTGGTTTATGGTCATGGTCTGGGTTTATTAATCCAAGTTCTACCATTAACTGGCAACCGTTACATACACCTAAGCTCATGGTATCTGTACGAGCATAGAAATTATCTAAGGCTGTTTTTGCCAACTCGTTGTATAAAAATGCTCCCGCCCAACCTTTTGCAGAGCCCAAAACATCTGAATTAGAAAAACCGCCACAAAATACAATGAAATTTACATCTGTTAGATCTTCTCTGCCACTTGCCAAATCTGTCATGTGAATGTCTTTTACATCAAAACCTGCTAAATGCATAATGTAAGCCATTTCTCTATCGCCATTGGTTCCTTTTTCTCTAATGATGGCTGCTTTTATTCCAGATTTAGTTTTTCTATTTCTATCTGCTCCGTAGTCTGCCAATTTACCTGTAAAAGTGCTAGGCAAAGTATTTGGTATGGCTTGATTAGCAAAATTATTAAAACGCTCTTTTGCTAACTCTGGTGTACTTTGGTGTATGTCTAATAAGTAAGATGTTTTATACCAAGTAGTTCTTAAAGCATTAATATCCAATTGTAAATTACCTTCAGAATGTTTTATTTCAAATGTTTTGTTTAGATTTACATCTGCCAATTTTACACTACTAATGCCGTATGAAGCCAAAATTTGGTTTACTTCTTTTTGGTCAATTACTTGTACCAAAATAGCAGGGTTTTCTGCAAACAAGACTTTTGTGTAATCTGTTTCAGTAAACTGAGTTAAGTCTACACTTAAACCTGTTTGGTTATCAGCAAATGTCATTTCTAATAAAGCAGTGATTAAACCACCTTCGCTTACATCATGACCAGCCAATATGTAGCCTTTTTTAATGCATTCTTGAATCGCTTCAAATCCATTTTTAAAATACGCTGGATTATTTACAGTAGGGGTGCTTACACCTAATTTATTTAATGTTTGTGCAAATACAGAGCCTCCTAATTTAAAATCGTCAGAAGACAAATCTATGTATAAAAGGGAAGAAGTTTCTTTTGCTAAGTTTGGACTTACTATATTTTGAATATTGTCACAAACGGCTCCTGCTGTAATAATTACGGTACCCGGAGACAATACTTTTTTGCCATCAGGGTATTTTTGAACCATAGAAAGAGAATCTTTACCTGTAGGGATATTAATTCCCAAAGCACACGCAAAGTCACTTACTGCTTCTACAGCATTGAATAAACGAGCATCTTCTCCTTCGTTTTTGCAAGGCCACATCCAGTTTGCGCTTAAAGAAACACTTTTAATTCCTTCTGCCAAAGGTGCAAAAACGATGTTTGTCATTGCTTCTGCAATGGCTAATTTAGCACCTGCAACTTCATCTACAATAGATGGCATAGGAGCATGACCAATAGAAGTAGCAATACCGTTTTTACCTCTATAATCCAATGCCATCACGCCTACGTTATTTAGAGGTAACTGCAATTCGCCACAAGTTTGTTGCTTAGCCACTCTACCTGTAACAGATCTATCTACTTTATTAGTCAACCAATCTTTACATGCTACGGATTCTAATTGCAATACATTGTTTAGATATTCATTAAATTTTGTGTTAGAATATTCTACCTCAGAAAAATTTTGTTGTATTGTATTGTCTACCATCATTGTTTTAGGAGCATTCCCAAACAAATCTTCCATATCTATGTCTATGTTTCTAGCACCTGTTTCAGAGTGTTCAAACACAAATCTATTGTCACCAGTAGTTTCGCCTACCACATACATAGGAGCTCTTTCTCTCTCTGCAATATCTAGCAAAGTTTGTAGGTCTTTTTCTGGCATTACCAATCCCATACGCTCTTGCGACTCATTACCTACAATCTCTTTTGCAGATAGCGTAGGGTCACCTATTGGCAAGGCATCTATAAATATTTTACCGCCTGTAGCTTCTACCAATTCAGACAAACAATTTAAATGCCCTCCAGCACCATGATCGTGAATAGAAATAATAGGATTGTTATGGCTTTCGCCTAATGCTCTAATGGCATTGTATGCACGTTTTTGCATTTCTGGATTAGAACGTTGTATGGCGTTTAATTCTATGCCACTGCTGTATTTGCCTGTGTCTACAGAACTTACAGCTGCACCACCCATTCCTATTCGGTAATTTTCGCCACCCAGAATTACTACTTTATCTCCTGCTTTTGGCTCGTCTTTTAGTGCATCTCTCATTTTGCCATAACCTACACCACCAGCCAACATGATTACTTTATCAAAACCAAGCAAACGATTATTTTCTTGGTGCTCAAAAGTAAATACTGAACCAGAAATTAAAGGCTGGCCAAATTTATTTCCAAAATCAGATGCTCCGTTAGATGCTTTTATAAGCAGATCTAATGGTGTTTGGTATAACCAAGGTCTTGGCACACAATTTTCTTCCCAAGCCCTGCCTTTTTCTAATCTTGAATAAGGAGTCATGTAAACGGCAGATCCAGACAATGGATATGATGCTTTTCCACCACCAATTCTATCTCTAATTTCTCCACCTGCTCCAGTAGCTGCACCATTAAATGGCTCTACAGTAGTAGGGAAGTTATGTGTCTCTGCTTTTACAGAAACAACAGATTCAAAATCCTCTGTTTTAAATTCGCTTGCTATATCTCCTCTTTCGGGTGCAAATTGCTCTGCAATAGGTCCTTTTACAAACGCAACATTGTCTTTATATGCAGATACTATGCTATTAGGATTTTCTTTAGACGTTTTTTTAATCATTTGAAACAAAGAGGCTGGTTTTTCTTTGCCATCTATTACAAATGTTCCGTTAAAAATTTTGTGTCTGCAATGCTCAGAATTTACTTGTGAAAATCCGAATACTTCGCTATCTGTTAGTTTACGACCTAATTTATTGCTTAATGCTTCTAAATAAATTACTTCGTCTTGGCTTAAGGCTAAACCGTCAGAATCATTATAAGCTCCAATATCATCAATTTCTTTAATGGGTTCTGGTTCTAAACTTACCGTAAAGATTTCTTGGTGTAATCCATTGTATTTCACTTGAAGCATAGGGTCGAAAACACTATTTTCTTCTGCTCTTACAAATTCTTCAATCCTAATTAAACCTTTTATACCCATATTTTGGGTAATTTCTACGGCATTTGTACTCCATGGTGTAACCATTTCTTTTCTAGGCCCAATAAAAATACCTTCTAGTTTATCAATCTCTAAAACAACACCATTAAACAACCAATTTAATTTGGTAACATCTTGGATTTTTAGTCCTTTTTTTGATTTGATAACAAAGAATGTATTGTTTTTCCCTTCGGCGAAATGAATCATACTATTATGAGGTATAAATTTTGAGTGTGCAAGATAGTAAAAAAGTTTTTTTTGAGATAATAATAAACCTCTAGTGTGGGTAAAAAGATAGAATAGCTTTATGATAATATTCTTTTTACAAACAATGTAATAAAAAAGTCGTTAAAATCTATTCATGCAATTTGTTTTCAATCTATTCTCCAAAGTTGCTGATTTTTATTTGTTTTGATATCCATTTAATGATGTGATAATCTTTTTTTATTAGTTCATTTGGTTATTTATTCTGCTATTTCAAGCAAAACAGACTTTTTTTAAGACCATTGAAGGTACCATTTGTTAAGAACCATTTGCTTGGTAACTATTTTTATAAGCAACGTTATAAAAAATAATAATGTAAGTTTTAGTAGTTTGGCACGTCAATTGTATTGATATTGTAAAGGAAAAATAAACAAAAAACAATTATGAAAAAGATCTTATTAATGCTTGGCTTAACTGCAGCTATGTTTAGTTCATATGCTCAGGATTTTGAAACGGAAGATGAAATGAAAAAAACACCTACCGAAAGAGCTGAGGCGGGAACAAAAAAGTTAACAGATAAAGTAGGTCTTACTGCTGATCAACAGACAAAAGTAAGAGCAATCATTTTAGAAAGAGTAACAAAATCTGATGAAATCAGAAAAAAATATGTTGGTAATAAAGAAGCTGCAAAATCAGAAGTAGCAATAGTTCATAAAGATGCTAGAGAAAAAATCAAAGCTATTTTGACTCCAGAGCAACTTACAAAACTAAAGGATGAAACAAAAGGCAAAAAAGATGAAGCCAAAGCCAAAAAAGTTGATAAAAAAAAATAATCTTTATTAAATGATTAAAAAAAGCCAAGACAATAAATCTTGGCTTTTTTTGTTTACGCTCTAATTTGTCCGTTGCCAACTAAAATCCATTTGTAGGAAGTAAGCTCTCTTAAAGCCATTGGGCCTCTAGCGTGTAATTTTTGAGTGCTAATTCCTATTTCAGCACCTAATCCAAACTGAGCTCCATCTGAGAAAGCGGTAGAAGCATTGCTGTACACGCAGGCTGCATCTACATTTTTTAAAAAATAAGCTACATTTTCTTCATTTTCTGATACTATAGTTTCAGAGTGTTTAGAGCTAAACAAGGCAATATGATCTAGCGCTTCATCTAAAGAAGAAACCGTTTTTACACTAAGTTTCATAGATAAAAATTCAGTTCCAAAAGATTCACTAGTAGCTTTTTGCAACAAATCTTTAGGGTAATTGTCTTTTAATGCTTCAAAACTTAAATCATCTGCAAATACTTCTGCTTTATGAATTTTTGCTAAGTCTTCAAGTATAAATGCTAAATGATCTAACTGATTATTATGTATAATTAGGGTATCTAAAGCATTACACACAGAAACTCTACGAGATTTTGCATTTGTTACTATACGTTTTGCTTTTTCTATGTCTGCAAATTCGTCTACTAATGTATGGCATATACCAGCTCCTGTTTCTATTACAGGTATTTTTGCATTTTCACGTACATAATCTATCAACCCTTGAGAACCCCTTGGTA
>JAYVIQ010000051.1:0-17108 GCA_043770215.1 Cytophagales bacterium
TTCCGAACAGAGTAGTTAAGACCTACAGCGCCGATGGTACTAGTGTAACAACTGGGAGAGTAGGTCCTCGCCACCTTATTAACAAAACCCCTTATCTTAAGATTTGGGGGTTTTTTTTATATCTGTTTTTGAATTTTATGAAGTGGTATGGTCAGTTTATTAAAGAGTAAGTCGTAGTTTTTGGTTTTATATTAGTAACGTCTAGTAAAAAAAATATTCTATTTTTTATAAAAATCTGCTTTAAAGGGGGGCCTTTTTTCAAATGTACTAGGTTTTAAATTTGTAAAGACATTATGTAAAATACTGTTTACTATTCCGTTTTTATGTCTAATATATAAAATCATAGGCTCTGGTTCTGCCCCTACACTACTTTTTATTTCTTCGGCTGTTCTACCAAAACGTAATTCTCTGCATTTATGTTCTATTGATTTTTGTATATAATTGTACAGCATTGTTTGGTATATAGCATATTCTTGATTTAAAGAGTACTCTATTCCAACATAGTTTGCCTCTAGGATGCCGTTATTTACAAAAGCTGTACTAAAGCCGATAAGGTCTTGGTGTAGATAATAACCCGTCATGATAAAATCTGAACCTAATTTTTGTTTTAATTCAAAAAACGTATTACTTGTTAATTCACCAAAATATACAGGTGATTTTTCTAAAACATTTTTGTAAAGTAGATTTATTTTTTCTTTTAATAACTTAATATCCTCTATTTTTAAATCTTTAATCTCTAACGCCAATGATTTTTTTAATGCACTTTTTGCTTTGGTCCTAAATTTTGTGGTAAGTGAAAATAAGTAATCATCAAATGTTATCCAATCTTCTGAAATTGGAAGGACCATATTTACATCAATTTCAAACTCCTTAAAACGTTTTTTTGTAAGTTCCTCACGTGCATTAAATTGTTCTTTCCAAAATTCTTTTATTAATATAATTGGAGCATTTACCTCTTTTATTTTTTGGATTTCTATCAAAGTTTCGCTTAAAATTTTGAACGCTATTTTTGCAGAAATAGATGGTGAATATTCAAATCCATTTTCACCACTTGAAAAAGCAGATCCACAAGTTATGACCTCAAAATCAAAAGAGGATATAAATTTATTCTTTAGTGAAGTTCTTATATCACAAACTATAGAATTATCTTTTAATCCTTTATCTTTAAATTTTAATGTTTGTAAAACTGCAATTGCAATGCATTTGCTATCTAAATTGTAAAAGGTTACATATGTAAAAGTGATTGTTTCTTTTAAGCTTTTTTCTATGGCTTCTAAATATTCTAGAGTTAAGAAAATATTATTTTTGTGGTTGATTAATTCCCAATCATTTTTATCTATCTCTTTAGTGCTATTTAAAATTTTGTATGAATAGTCTTTTGAAATTTTTTTACAATAAAAATTCATAGTAAATAGCTCAATGATTACTTAATGTTGCTAATTACTTGACCCAAAACAGTATTTATATTTTCTATTTCCCCAGAGCTTTCGTAAACTATGTCACCTTTTGGGTTTATGACAAGATGTTTTGGTATTTCTTGTATAAACCCTGTGTAAAATTTACCTTTTAGACTTTTTGAATCTGTAATATGTTCATAGTTAAATGTATTCTTATCTAAGAAGCTTTTTATTTTTTCTTCTTTATCATCTGTTATGCTTAAAAACACTATGTTAGTATCACTTTTGTACTTAGCTACTAATTCATTTAAAGCAGGTATCTCTGCAATACAAGAGCCACACCAAGTTGCCCATACTTTTACTACAACTGTTTTACCAATTAGATTTTTGTTGCTAATTGTTTTTCCAGAGAGTGTTTTTTTAGAGAATTCAGGCAATTTTTTATTGTTATTGCTTTGGCAAGAAACAAACAATAGTGATACTATAAGGAATCTATACATTTTTAGTGCTTTTGTTTTTATTTTGAAGATTTTTTTTATTGGTTATGAATAGATTAACCAATTTCAGAACCATTCTCAAATAATTTGTCTGGATTTACAAACATAAGTTCTCCATTGTTTTCAGCCATAAGTATCATGCCTTGTGATTCAATCCCTTTTATTTTTCTTGGCGCTAGGTTACATAGTAATGTTACTTGTTTGCCTATTATGTCTTGGGGTTCATATGAACCAGCAATACCACTTACAACAGTACGGGTTTCTTTGCCAAGATTTATTTGTAATTTAAGCAGCTTATCTGTCTTAGGTACTCTTTCTGCTTCTATAATTTCTCCTATTCTAAGTTCTAGTTTAGTAAAATCATCAAAACTAATTAACTCTTTATGTACAATTGGTTTAGAGGAATCTAAATCTAATTTGTTCTGAACTTTAGCTTTTTCTAATTTTTCTATTTGGTGTGATACAGCTTCATCTTCTATTTTCTCAAACAAAAGGCTTACTTCATTTATTTCATGTCCTACAGGAAGTATTTCAGTGTTTCCACCGTTTGACCAATCTAATGAATTAAGATTAATTATTTTTAGTAATTTTGTACAGCTAAATGGCAAGAAAGGATGTCCAAGAGTGGCTAAGTTTGCCACTATTTGTAACCCTATATTTAGGATTGTCTCTACACGCTCTGGATTTTCTTTCCACAGTTTCCAGGGTTCTGTGTCACCTAAGTATTTATTTCCTGCTCTACTTAGGTCCATCAATCCCTCTAAAGCTTCCCTGAATCTATAATTATCTAGAGATTTAGATATTGCTTTAGGGGCGTTTTTTATTGCCTCTAAAGTTGTTTCATCTATTTCTTCTAGGTTGTGTCTAGTAGGTACTTTACCTTCAAAATACTTATGAGTAAGTACTAAAACACGGTTTATAAAATTTCCTAAATTCCCTACAAGTTCGCTATTGTTTTTTGTTTGGAAATCTTTCCAAGTAAAATCATTGTCTTTGGTTTCTGGAGCATTAGCGCATAAAGTATATCTTAATACATCTTGTTTACCAGGGAAATCCAATAAATATTCGTTTAGCCAAACTGCCCAGTTTCTAGAAGTTGATATTTTGTTGCCTTCTAGGTTCAAAAATTCATTTGCGGGTACATTAGTGGGTAGTATGTATTTATTGCTTGCTTTTAGCATAGCTGGGAAAATAATGCAATGGAAGACTATATTGTCTTTTCCTATAAAATGCACTAATTCAGTTTCTGAATCTTTCCAATAAGGTTCCCAATTTTTATTGTTTTGTATTGCCCAATCTTTTGTGGCAGAAATATAGCCAATAGGTGCATCGAACCAAACATAAAGTACTTTTCCATCGGCATTTTGGGCCGGCACGGGTACTCCCCAATCCAAATCTCTTGTTACAGCTCTTGGTTGAAGCCCTTGATCTAACCAAGATTTACATTGCCCATATACATTTTTTTTCCAATCTTTGTTCTCTTCTAAAATCCACTGTTTTAGCCACGGTTCATACTTATCTAATGGTAGATACCAGTGTGAAGTTGCTTTTTTCACAGGGGTTTCACCTGTTAAAGCAGATTTGGGGTTTATTAATTCGTCTGAGGATAAGGTAGATCCGCATTTTTCGCATTGATCTCCGTAAGCTTCTAAATTGCCACATTTTGGGCATTCGCCTTTTATATATCTGTCTGCTAAAAACTGGTTGTTTTTTTCATCATAAAATTGGTCTGATGTTTTTTCTATGAACTCACCCTTCTCCAATAAATCTTTAAAATATTCCGTTGCAGTTTCATGGTGTATTTCATTAGATGTTCTTGAATAAATATCAAATGAAATCCCAAAATCTTCGAAGCTATCTTTAATTATTTTGTGGTACTTATCTACCACTTCTTGGGGGCTTATTCCTTCCTTTTGAGCTCTTATTGTGATTGGTACTCCATGCTCATCTGACCCTCCAATAAAAACTACATCTTTATTTTGAGCCCTTAAGTAACGTACATAAATGTCTGCTGGTATGTAAACACCACTTAAGTGACCTATATGTACGGGTCCATTAGCATAAGGAAGAGCAGAAGTGATTGTATATCTTTTTGCCATTGATTTTTAATTTCTATGTAAAGTTATACAATCTCTTAACAAGCACAAGTGAGATTGAAAATAATGATGTGTGCTGTTTTTTAAATTATAGGTTAATATTCTAAGTTCATTATAAATCAACGCATAAAAAAGATGCCTTAATTGTTTAGGGTCCAAAAAGAATATTATTCTTGATGTGCCCCCTCTAATCTATTTCTTTGCTAGATGCTAAACCAACTAGAAGATTCAAAAGTCAAATGAATTCATTTTCAATTTTTTAGAATTTTAAAATGAGATGTTTTATTTAATCAACTCAGGGTATTAACCATAAGTTTTTCTTAGTTTTGAATAAAAATACACATTCATAAATGATTTTTGATTATTCAGGAATTGATTTGCCTATTGTAGAGGCAATTGCAACCCTTAAGAAAAGCTTAACATTACAAAATACCTGTATTTTAAGTGCTCCTCCAGGAGCGGGAAAAAGTACCTTGCTGCCTATAGTTTTATTAGAAGAAGCCTGGTTAGCTGGAAAAAAAATAATAGTTTTAGAGCCTAGAAGGCTTGCTGCAAAAAGTATTGCAGAGCGTCTCTCTTCCTTGCTTGGAGAATCTTGTGGTCAGACGGTTGGTTATAGAATTAGATTTGAAACTAAAATTAGCGAAAAAACTAGAATAGAGGTAGTTACAGAAGGGATACTTACAAGAATGTTGCATTCAGAGAATACATTGTCTGAGTTCGGTTTGGTAATTTTTGATGAGTTTCATGAAAGAAGTATCCATGCAGATGTAAGTTTGGCATTATGCAGAGAAGTTCAGCAAATTCTAAGGCCAGAATTACGGATTTTAATCATGTCTGCAACATTAGATACAGAAGATTTAAGCCAAAAGTTACACGCTCCAATAATTAAAAGCGAAGGCAGGCAGTACCCTGTAAAAATAAAGTATGTAGGTAATCATGACTCCAGAATGATTGCTGAGTTGTGCGCACGTACTATTGAAACTGCAGTGAAAGATGAGGAAGGCGATGTGTTGGTTTTCTTACCTGGTCAGGGAGAAATAAAGAAATGTGAAGAATTTTTAAAAGGAAAGCTTAGAAACTGCGAAATTTATCCTTTGTACGGTCAGCTTCCGCCTGCTGTACAGCAAAGAGCTTTACAAAAAAATAAGGAGGGCAAAAGAAAAATTGTTCTAGCTACTTCCATAGCTGAAACTAGTCTTACAATAGAGGGAGTAGGGGTGGTAATAGATACTGGATTAGTAAAAAGCGCCAAATTTGATCCTAATAGTGGGCTATCTAGGTTAGAAACGCATTTGATATCTTTAGATTCTGCCACTCAACGTGCTGGTAGAGCAGGTAGGCTAGGGCCAGGAGTTTGCTATAGAATGTGGACTCCAGCCCTAGAAAATACTATGGATGCCCATAGAAAACCAGAGATTGCAGAAATGGATTTGGCAAGTTTGGCCCTAGATTTAGCTTCTTGGGGAGTAAATGATGCAAGCGATTTATTTTGGCTTACTCCACCACCCAGAGGAGCATATAACCAAGCATTAGAATTATTACATGAATTAGAGGCTTTAGAAAATGGAAAATTGACCGCACACGGTATACTTGTGCATAAAGTTCCCTGTCATCCTAGATTGGCACATTTGCTAATAAAGGCAGAAGAGTTAAACCTATTAGAATTAGCTACAGACGTTTGTGCTATTTTAGAAGAAAAAGATGCCTTTTACCAACAAATGGGTATAGATATAAACCTAAGAATAGAAGCACTAAGAAGGTTTAGAAGTTCTGGTAATAACCACAAAATGAATAAGATAGAGCGTGTAGCAGAAAGTTACCGCAAACTTTTTAAAGTAGAAATAGATAATGGGAAAGTAGATGATTACGAAACAGGTTTACTACTAACTTTTGCTTATCCAGAACGCATTGCTTATGCTAGACCAGGCAATAACTCTCAGTTTCAGCTTGCAAACGGCAATATAGCTAGTTTTAGTCATAAAGATGAGTTGGCCAATGAAGCTTGGTTAGCAGTAGCAAGTCTGCATTGTGCAAGTAATCAAATGGGTAATATATTTCTTGCGTCTCGTATAAATCCTACAGATTTACAGCCCTATGTAAAAAAAGTAGAAAACATTCATTGGGACAGAAAAAAAGGAGTTTTAAATGCATCCCAAGATTTAAGAATAGGGAGCATAATTTTACAATCTAAACCTTTGCCAAATCCAAACCAAGATGCAAAAGTAAAGGCTATTTGTCAAGTAATAAAAAAAGAAGGTGAGCATCTATTAAATTTTGATAACCAGACCATAAGTCTAATAAATAGAGTGCAAAGCATACGCAAATGGGATCCATCTTTAGGTTTAGAAAACATAAGTATAAGCAATTTATGTCAGACATGTGAAACATGGCTGAGTCCATACCTTAACCAAGTTAAAAATGAAACGGATTTAAGGAATTTAAACATTCATGACATTCTTTGGCATTCAATAGATTACTCATTGCAAAAACAAATTCATGTTTTAGCTCCAGAAAAGATACTTGTGCCAAGTGGTTCTAGCATACCTATTGTGTACCAATCCAATGGAGAATCTCCCATTTTATCAGTAAGGCTACAAGAGTGTTTTGGTATGACAGAAACACCAAAAGTAAATTTAGGTAAGATAAGTTTGCTTATTCATTTGTTATCTCCTGGTTATAAGCCAGTTCAGATTACAAACGACTTGAGCAATTTTTGGAAAAACACATATTTTGAGGTGAAAAAAGAATTGAAATCAAGGTATCCAAAACATTCTTGGCCAGAAAATCCCTTAGAAGCAGAAGCCATAAGCGGGGCCAAAAAGCGGGTTGTAAAACAATGATGGCTTTGATTTAATCCTAAAATCAGAAAATTGTGTCAGAAATACCGACAGCTTGTCAGAAAAATTCTAGTGGCACAAGTATTGTATTAGAGGTTTGTAAGAAATCAATGTTTGATTAAATAATAGATAAGAAAATGGGAAAAATTATTGGAATAGATTTGGGTACTACCAACTCTTGTGTATCAGTAATGGAAGGTAATGAGGCAGTTGTTATACCAAATAGTGAAGGTAAAAGAACAACGCCATCTATAGTGGCTTTCTTGGATAATGGAAATGGCGAGCGTAAAGTAGGTGATCCTGCAAAAAGACAAGCAATTACAAACCCTACAAATACTGTTTCTTCAGTGAAGCGTTTTATGGGTAAAAAGTTTTCTGAGTGTAAAAAAGAGATGGAAACAATTTCTTACTCTGTAGAAGGCGGAAACAACGATACGCCAAGAGTTAGAATTGGAGACAGACATTTTTCTCCTCAAGAATTGTCTGCCATGATACTTCAAAAAATGAAGGCTACAGCAGAAGATTATTTAGGAACTACTGTAACAGAAGCAGTTATAACTGTTCCTGCTTACTTCAATGATGCAGAGCGTCAGGCAACTAAAGAAGCTGGTCAGATTGCTGGTTTAGAAGTGAAACGTATCATCAACGAGCCTACTGCTGCTGCATTGGCTTATGGAATGGATAAAAAAGACAAAGACATCACTATTGCGGTTTATGACCTTGGTGGAGGTACTTTTGATATTTCTATCCTTGAACTTGGAGATGGTGTATTTGAAGTAAAAAGTACTAATGGCGATACTCGTCTTGGTGGTGATGACTTTGATGCTGTTATAATTAACTGGTTGGCTGAAGAATTTAAAAAGGACGAAGGTCTTGATTTAAGAAAAGATCCAATGGCTTTGCAACGTTTAAAAGAAGCTGCAGAAAAAGCTAAAATAGAATTGTCTAGCACAACTTCTACAGAAATAAACTTGCCATACATCATGCCAGTAGACGGTGTGCCAAAACACTTAGTGAAAACATTGACAAGAGCGCAATTTGAGCAATTGTCTGATGAATTGGTAGTTAGATCTATGGAGCCTTGTAAAAAAGCCTTGAAAGATGCTGGCTTATCTATCTCAGATATAGACGAAGTTATCTTGGTTGGTGGTTCTACACGTATCCCAAAAATACAACAAGAAGTTGAAAAATTCTTTGGTAAAGCCCCTTCTAAAGGTGTAAATCCAGATGAAGTTGTAGCAATTGGTGCAGCTATTCAAGGTGGTGTATTAACAGGAGAAGTAACTGACGTATTATTACTAGATGTTACTCCTTTATCATTAGGTATTGAAACAATGGGTGGAGTTTTTACTCGTTTAATTGAGTCTAACACTACTATCCCTTGCCGTAAATCTGAGACTTTTTCTACAGCAGTAGATAGTCAACCAAGTGTAGAAATACATATTTTACAAGGTGAGCGCCCAATGGCAGTGCACAACAAAACAATTGGTCGTTTCCATTTAGATTCATTACCTCCTGCTCCAAGAGGTGTGCCTCAAATAGAAGTTACTTTTGATATAGATGCTAATGGTATCTTAAACGTAAGTGCTAAAGATAAAGCTACCAACAAAGAGCAAAGAATACGTATAGAGGCTTCATCTGGCTTAACAGAAGAAGAAATTGACCGTATGAGAAAAGAAGCAGAAGCAAACGCTGGTGCTGATAAAATTGCTAAAGAAACTGCAGAAAAATTAAATGAGGCAGACTCATTGATTTTTCAAACAGAAAAACAATTGGCTGAGTTTGGTGAAAAATTAACGGTTGTGAATAAAAGCGGAGTTCAAACTGCTTTGGATGAGTTAAAAGTAGCTCATATGACACAAGACATTAATTCTATGACAAGTGCAATTGCAACATTAAATGCTGCATGGGCAACGGCTACTCAAGACATGTATGCTCAAGGTGGTGCTCCAAACGGAGGTTCTCAAGCTCAATCAGAGCCAGAACCTAATGACAATGGTGCTACGCAAGATGTAGAGTTTGAAGAAGTAAAATAATATACTTCAATTAAAATAATTTTAAAGCCCATGGATTCATTTTCATGGGTTTTTTTATTGTCTCGTTCTAAAATAGCGATAAAAAAAGTATCAATATGTAACAAAATGTACATTGTTTAAAGTAAAATTAGTAGGGTAGTTTTCTTTTATAACAAGAATCTACCCACCTTTAAGTATACCAATCACACCTAAAAGCACCCAAGTACATACTAATCTAACAAACAACTCTATTCCAAAAATACTTCTTATAGTAGCAATATGTAGTAGTAAATTGCTTTTTAGAAAGATAGATTCATAGGTCAGATTTATAAGTTTTTTTCTTTGATGTAATGTTAGATATAATAAAGAATACTAATTGATATAAAAAAACGATGCCCAAACAATTGATGTTTAGAGGCTAAAGGATAAAAAAAGTACTTCTTAACTGTTATTTTTAGGGGCTTTTAAAGATAACCTTTTTACAAAAATTTTAAGGGAAATAAGCTAAAACAAAGAGAAAAAGTAAAAAAGATTGTTTTCACGGCGTAAGAAATTATGGAGAATATTAAAAAACTTCCAAAGGAACCACACATTAAAGACAGGAGAATTTCTTGAAAAATTGTAACTGATTTTGTGGTTATTTATTTTAAACTAATGCTTCAGTATTCAAATTATATAATTACAATATATTTTTTTGCGAAAAGGATCGAAGAGGAGCTCTTTGTTGCTTTTTCAGCAACAAAAGCGAGAGCGTAAAGCCTGACCCGATAGGGTTTCGCCCAAAATCACTAATCAATTCCACTACTGGTACAATAACGGATATTCACAAATTTCAAAAAGATTTACTAAGAATACAAAAACCTTATTTCTAAATCTTATGAAAATATTTGCTAAATTTGAATCATCAAATAAATTCACGAGATGAGCGAAGTTAGATACGATTGGACAAGACAAGAAATTAGTGATATATATAATATGCCATTTATGGATTTGGTGTATAGAGCTGCAACAGTACACCGTCAATTTCATAATGCACAAGAAATACAAGTGTGCACTTTACTTTCTGTAAAAACAGGAGGTTGCCCAGAAGATTGTGCGTATTGTCCTCAGGCAGCTAGATACCATACAGACGTAAAAGTTCATAAACTTTTGCCAGTACAAGAAGTAATAGACGAAGCTCAAAAAGCCAAAGACAATGGATCTACTCGATTTTGTATGGGTGCAGCTTGGAGAGAAGTTAGAGATAATAAAGATTTCGACCAAGTACTAGATATGGTAAAAGGTGTAAATGCATTAAACATGGAAGTATGTTGCACGCTAGGTATGCTTACAGATGAGCAAGCCAACAAGCTAAAAGATGCAGGCTTATATGCTTATAACCACAACTTAGATACATCAGAGGAGAAATATGAAGATATTATATCTACACGTTCTTACAGCGATAGATTAGACACTATAGATAATGTACGTAAAAATAAATTAAGGGTGTGTTCTGGTGGTATTATTGGTTTGGGCGAGAGCACAGAAGACCGAGTAGCCATGATACATACGTTGGCAACCATGCCAGAGCATCCAGAATCTGTGCCAGTAAACGGATTAGTTCCTGTGGAAGGAACACCTTTAGAAAACCAACCTCTAGTGCCTATTTGGGATATGGTAAGGATGATTGCAACAGCAAGAATTACCATGCCACAAGCTATGGTAAGGTTGTCTGCTGGCAGAACTCGTATGAATTATGAAGGGCAAGCCCTATGTTTTATGGCTGGCGCAACTTCTATTTTTGCAGGCGAAAAATTATTGACAACGCCTAATCCTGGTGTAGACCAAGACAAAGAATTGTTTCAGATATTAAATATTAAGCCAAGAGCTTCATTCAAAGATGGAGACCAGCCGTCTATACATTTTGATCAGATAAAATCTGCTCAAGTGGTGTAAATTGTCGTCTGTTGTTTGTTTAAAAAAAGGCTTTTAAGATTTTTAAAAGCCTTTTTTTATAAGTATAGTTTGAAGATATAATAGACTTGAGATAATTAGGTTTGTAGAATTTGAATTTTTTTAATACGTTTTAACAGAATTGATCTAATGGAAAAGACCTTATAGGTTTAAATAAAGATTCTGTTACAAAATATATAGAAGAGTATGAAAACAATGATAATGGAAAATATGTAATGAGTAAAGCTTGCAACATTAATTTTTTTTGGAAAACGCTCTGGTGGGGAGCATATAATTATATATGTTAAATAGAAAATAAATTGTTTAAAAGTGATTTAAACCATACAGTTAATTCATCAAGTCTTTAAACTCTGATTTGGAATCCGACAACGTTTAAATAATAACCTAGTGCTACGCATTATACATTTGACATAAATTTTAGTGTTTATATTCAAAAAGAGCTAAATGTAATTACTCGTCAAGAGCAATAGTTTTGCTTCAAATTCTCTCAAATCTAAAACGACTAGTAGAATGTACAGTTGTTTTTTTTATTATGCGCCAAACAAAAAACAAGCATTTAAAACAAAACAGAAATAATTCCCTAATTTTGCAGATTAGGATACAAATAGAATATTTAGAGCAAAAATTATGGAAGAGTTTTTGAAAATTATATACATCGTTATACCAGCTTCGGCAGTGATGTTTGGTATGTATTTGACGGTAAAAACATTTGTTCAAAAAGAATTTGAGCAAACTAAGTCTAGCATCAAAATTAAAAACAACGAGCTTTTGCTACCCATACGTCTTCAAGCGTATGAGCGAGTATGTTTGTTTTTAGAACGCATAAGCTTAAATAATTTGGTGATGCGTGTAAACGATCCTATGCATACAGTAGGTTCATTTCATGCTAGATTATTGTCTGAGATTAGAGACGAATTTAACCACAATTTAAGCCAACAGATTTATATGAGCGATGAAGCTTGGAATATGGTTCGTTCTGCTATGGAGCAAACAACATCTATAATAAATCAGTCGTCACAATTAATTGATAATAAAGAGGATAGAGGTGTAGAGTTAGCTAAAACTATTTTTAATGTAGTTTCTCAGTCTAAACACGATGCCATACAAGAAGCTTTGTTGTACATTAAAAATGAGATTAGACAATCGTTCTAGTTCAATACATGTATGCTTAAAATTGCTATCCAAGGCGGTAGAGCCTCTTTTCATGATATAGCTGCCAATGCTTTTTTTCAAAAAGAGTTGCAGATAATTGAGTGTGATACATTTAGAAAAGTATGCAATGAATTAGAATCTGGCAATGCAGATTTTTCTTTGTTGGCCATAGAGAATTCCATTGCGGGCTCTATACTAGAGAATTATTCTTTGATTCAAGAGTATGGTCATTTTGTTTGTGGAGAGTATAAATTGCGTATCAAACAAAACCTCATGGCCTTACCTGGTCAGAATATATTGGATATAAAAGTAGCAAAGTCTCATTATATGGCTTTGTTGCAGTGCAATGAATTCTTTGAAAAATATCCTCACATTCGTTTAGAGAAATACCACGATACCGCAGACAGTGCCAAATACATTAGAGAAAACAATGTGTTGGGCGAAGCAGCAATTGCAGGAGAAAGAGCGGCTCATTTGTATGGATTAGAAATATTGGCAGAAAGCATAGAAACAGAAAAACTGAACTATACCCGTTTTTTGGTGTTATCCAAAAATAAGCAATTTTTATGCAAAAAGTCAGAAGTAAACAAAGCTACGCTTTCTTTTGAATTGTTAGATAGGGTAGGGGCTTTAGCAGATGCTTTAAAAATAATAGTAGACAATGGCATAAACCTTACCAAGATACAATCCATACCAATTTTAGGTAAGCCAGACAATTATACATTTTATATAGATTGCCAATGGAGTACCCAAGCATCTATCTTGAATTGTTATAGAGAAATGAAAAAAATGAGTTCTAAAATGACAATTTTAGGCGAATATAAAAACCATGAGTTAGACTTATGATTATAGAATTAGCAGATAGGTTGAAGGGGGTAAAGCCCTATTATTTTGTTCAAAAATTGGAGCAAGTAAGGCAAATGCTTTCAGAGGGTAAAGATGTAATAAATTTTGGTATTGGAAGCCCAGATTTGGCTCCTAGCCAAGCAGCCAAAAATGCTGCAATTGTACAAACACAATCTGATACCAACCATGGATATCAGGCCTATGCCGGTACACCAGAGTTGAGAAAAGCTATGGCAGATTTTTATAAATCTACTTACAACATAGAGCTAAATTCTAGTAATGAAGTGTTGCCATTAATGGGTTCTAAAGAAGGGATTCTTCATTTATTGCTTGCTTTTGCTAATCCAGGAGACAAAGTTTTGGTACCAAATCCTGGGTACCCAACATACAGCTCTTTGTCTAAATTATTAGGTATAGAGATTGTTTATTATGATCTTAAAGAAGAGAACAATTGGTATCCAGATTTTGAAGAGATTGCCAATCAAGATTTATCTAAAGTAAAAATGTTGTGGATGAATTATCCGCATATGCCTACAGGTACCCCAGCAAATAGAGAAATTTTTGAGCAAGCCGTAGCTTTTGCAAAAAAGTATAAAGTATTAATTTGCCATGACAACCCATACAGTTTAGTTTTAAATCAAGAAAAACCTATAAGTATTTTATCCATAGAGGGCGCTAAAGAGGTGGCAGTAGAACTTAATTCATTAAGCAAAAGTCACAATATGGCTGGCTGGCGTGTAGGTATGGTGGTTGGAGAGCAAGAGTATATTGCAAATATCTTGCGTGTAAAAAGCAACATAGACAGTGGTATGTATAGAGGCTTGCAAAATGCCGCTATAGCCGCTCTAGGGGAGTCAGAAGAGTGGCATGCTCAAAGAAATGAAGTGTACAATGAACGTAAACTTTTGATATACAAGGTCTTGGATAAACTAAATTGTGAATATACCACAAATCAGGAGGGGTTGTTTGTATGGGCAAAACCAAGAGATTTAGAAGTGCAAAAAGATATACCAGGTTTTATAGATAAAATTTTAGAAGAAAAACACATTTTTATTACCCCAGGTAATATTTTTGGATCTAATGGCGAAGGTTTTCTAAGAATGTCTTTATGCGTAGATAAAGATAGTATTCTAAGGGCATTGGAAAGAGTCTAAAAATAATAATTCAAATCAGTATAAAAAAAGTAGTTTAGTTTCAAGATTAAGCTACTTTTTTATTTACACATCGCCCAATACTTTTCTAGCAATCCATTCTGAACTAAATAGTGTTAGAATAATAAGTAAAACCCAGAAAAGTTCATTGAAATAGCTTTCTTTTTCATTGCTATTTATTTTAGACACAAACGTAGATGTATTTTTTAAAAGTGCATCTTTGTTAAAATTATTAAGTAAATAAAATTGGCCGCCACTATTTTTAGCTAAAGCTCTTAAGCCATCAAAATCAGCTTTTAAAACTTCGCTTTCAAGTTTCATGTCGTTAACAGTAAAACTTCCGGCATCTTTAAATACTTTGTCACCTACTTTAGTAGAGGCTTGGTAAGTATATACACCTTCTTGAAGTGTGTTTAATCTATAAAATGGGTCTGATTCAGAAACTTTAAAATTACTTTTAAGGACGGTGCTTTCTTTGGTTTTCACTATCAAGTCTATGGGCTGGTCAAAAACTAGCTCTCCTAATTCATTTTTGACTATAATGGCAAAACTTGGTTTTTCATAGGCTAAATAGGCCTCTTTTTGTGGAGTAACTTCAAATTGAGAGTCACTATCATTTCTATCTAACAAACCTATTGCCTTGGAAATCAGTAAATCAAAATTCTGAGCGTTGCCATTTTCTAAAGATTCAAATAGTTTCCATTTCCAAATTCCTTCTCCAATTGTTACCATTTCATTGCTATTTACATTGTTGTAAGCAAACAATGGTTTTTGATTGTTTAGATTATTTATTTGTTGGTAAAACAATGTTTTTGTGCCTGCTTTAGATTCTATTTCTGCGTAAGGAACTTTTAATGGAGGGGCAAGAGGCAAGAAATCAAAATTAAAATCGTCGGTAGAAAACAAGTCGAAATTTGCATTTATTACTCCCCCTACTTCATCAGAACCTCTTACTGATTTAATAGAAATTGTTTTATTAAGTTTGTCAAACAAAGAATAATCTGTTTGCAGTCCAGTAATAAACCACCTTGGTTTACCAGATTTTAAGATCTGATTTACAATAATTGGATCACTATTTTTGCTAGGTAATTGGTGTAAAATAAAAGCGTCAAACTTTTTTAAATCCCCTATTTTGGGATTTAAACTCATAATAATAAGCTCAATTTCATATTTGTCTAGTGATTCTAAACTTGTTTTTATGGCTTTTAAATCTGGATGTGGGCTAGCGGCAACCATAGCAATTTTTTTTCTGGAGTCTTTCACCTCTAAATACCTTACTTTGGTATTATTCGTAATTATTTTCTCGCCTTTTAGTGGACTAATGTTGCATTCTATTTTTAGATACCCAGCTTTTTTGCTTGTGTATGAGAAACTCAAGTCTAATAACTCATTATTAGATAAAAAATTAACGTTCTTTGATTCAATCAATTCACCATCTACTTTTATATCTATTTTAGAAGCCTTTCCTTTAAAGCCGAGTGCCTTTATGCTAGCTTGTATTGGAAAGACGTTTCCTCTATAAGAAGATTTATTTACATATAAGTCACTAATAATCAAATCATTTATTTGGTTAGTGTCTCCTGTAGCTAAGACAAATATTGGTAAAGGACTTACAAAGTCTCTCATGCCCAACCCCTGGTTTACAATGCCATCTGAGATTAAGATAGTTGCTACATGATTTTGTCCAGCACCTAGATTTGTTAAGTTTTTGAGTTCTTTACCCAAATCACTCACTCCAAAAGTATAGCTTATAGAATCTGTAGAAGATTTTGATTTTTCTAAATCAAACAATTCAAAATTCACTTTTTTATTTGAAGAAAATATGGAATTAAGTGCTTCATTAACTTTTGATTTTATGTTCTTATCAGCCAATAACATGCTCTCAGAATTGTCTACCAAAACATGGATTTTTGGTGTTTGAACCGTGTTTTCAACCGTTCTAATAAGGGGACTTAATAATAAAAATAAAAGCAAAAAGACACCTAAAAATCGTATTATTCCTAATGTAATGTTCCATTTAACAGACCAAACAGATGTGTACCTGAAATATAAAAAAAGACTACACCCAAGAGCTACTAAAGCACATGGCAAAAGCCAGATTGGGTGTAGTCCAAATTCGAAATTATACATTTTTTTTAAACTGTTTAGTCTTGATTTGAGTTTCTAATTAAGTAAAATTTGTAAAATAGTATTCTTGAAATTTCACTTCAAAATATAGTATCTGAAATCTAGTTTCTAAAGAACTAGGCAGTAAGCATTCCGCCATCTACCTGTATAGTTTGGCCTGTAATGTAAGATGACATTTCTGAACCTAAGAATACAGCTGCATTTGCAATATCTACTCCTTGACCTATTCTTTTTAAAGGTATTCCTTCTTTCCAAGAAGCAATTAGTTTTTCATCCAATACAGATGTCATTTCTGTTTCTATAAACCCTGGAGCTATGGCATTTGATCTAATTCCTCTAGAGCCAAGTTCTAATGCTACTGATTTTGTAAAACCCAACATCCCAGATTTAGACGCAGAATAATTTGATTGGCCGGCATTTCCTGTAAGACCTACAATAGAAGAAATGTTTATTATAGAACCAGAACGCTGTTTCATCATTGGCTTTATTGCAGCTTTTACCAAATTAAATACAGACTTTAAATTTATTTCTATTACGGTATCCCATTGGTCTTCTGTCATTCTCATGAGCAAACCATCACGGGTGATTCCAGCATTGTTGATCAAAATATCTATTTTTCCAAAATCTGCCAAAACTTGTTCTACTAATTTTTCTGCTTCATCATATTTAGAAGCATCAGACCTGTAGCCTTTAGCATGTACACCGGCTGCTTTTAACTCCTCTTCTAATTCTTTTCCTTTTTCTACACTAGAAAGATAAGTAAAAGCTATGTCAGCACCTTCTAAAGCATATTTTTTTGCTATTTCTCTTCCTATACCTTTAGAAGCCCCTGTTATAATTGCTGTTTTTCCTGATAAGATTCCCATCAAAAGTTATGTTATGTAATAAAGTAACATCAAATATCTCAATATTATCTGCAATTCAAAAACGAATTCACGAAATAGAAAAAAATAGGCTTAATTTTTAGGTTTAAATTTTTCATAAAATAAAATTGGAGCGGAATTTGATTTGTATCCTAATGAATAGTAATCAGA
>JAYVIQ010000052.1:0-5797 GCA_043770215.1 Cytophagales bacterium
CTTTTTCAGCAAAAAAAGCAAGAGCGTAGAGCCTGACCCGATAGGGTTTCGTCCAAAATCACTAATCAATTCCTCTACCGGTACAATTACGGATATTCACAAAAATAAATTTAAAAATCTATACAATCGTTTTTTATTACAGCATTATTACTTATCCAAAAACCGACTATGCATTTAAGGTGTTTTGTAACAACTAAGTTTTATAGCACAACTAAAGAAACCCCCTTGTTTTACAAAACGTATTTAATAATAATTAAAAATATTTATGTATATTTAATGAAAGACACTTTGTAAAGCGTACTAAATCATGGCATTAACGCAAAGAAATACCGTTTTAAATCAAAAAGCTGCAGCACACTTGCTTAGAAGGGCTACCTTTGGAGCCACTAAAGAAGAGATAGATAATTTTATAGGCCTTAGCCCAAAAACGGCACTACAAAAATTGTTTGCGCCCACCCCATTGCCAAAACCACCTTTGGCAGAGGGTACTATCCTAAGCTGGACAACAACCCCACCTGTAAAAGGTGAAGACGAAGGAAAGTATCAGGAATATTTTAAAAGATGGTGGCTTGGGCAGATTTTAGGTGCAAATGTGCCAAAAACAGAAAAATTAGCATTTTCTACAAGAGAGAAAATGGTTTTTTTCTTGCATACATTTCTAACTACTATACAAGAAACAGTACAAAGTAGTAGAGCTTTGTATTTTCAAAATGTGCTGTTTAGAAAATTTGCTTTTGATGGCAATTCAACATCAAAATTAAGCATAAAAGAACTTACCAAAAAGATATGTGTAGATAATGCCATGCTTAATTTATTGGATGGACGATTGAATGTAAAAAATAATCCTAATGAGAATTTTTCTAGGGAGTTACTAGAACTTTATACCATTGGAAAAGGCCTTACAGGTAAAATTCCAGAAACTAGCCTTCCGGGAGATTATGTGTACTATACAGAAATAGATGTGCAACAAGCCGCAAAAGTACTTACAGGTTGGGATTTTGACATTACTTTTTCCACATTAGACACAGAAACAAACATACCCAGAGGTAAATTAAAAGTAAGCAGTAGTTTAGTACCAAACCAACATGACAATACAGTTAAAACATTTAGTTCAAAATTTTCTAATTCCACTATAAGCCCAAACCCAACTTTACTTTCTGCGTCTGGCCAACCTACTGAAGCCTCTATTCTAGATGAAATCAGCCAACTTATAAACCTACTTTATACCCAAGATGAAACTGCCAAAAATGTATGTAGGAAATTATATAGGTTTTATGTTTATCATGATGTAACTACAGATATAGATGCTACTGTAATTATGGATATGGTAAATATTCTTAAAGCAAATAATTATAAAATACAACCTGTAGTAGAAGCACTTTTGTGCTCTGAACATTTTTTTGATTTGGCAGATTTAAGCGTAACTAATGATACATTTGGCGCCATCATTAAATCTCCGCTAGACCTATTGTCCAACACACTACGGTTTTTTGAGTATGAATTACCAAACTTTGAAACAGAAAAAGAGTTGTTTTACAAAAAAACAGAAACTTTATTAGGCTATCTAAATCTACAAGGTTTGAATTTCTTAAACCCCTATGATGTAGCTGGCTATGAAGCATATTACCAGTACCCATTATATAACAGAACTTGGATAAATACCAATGCACTAGCCAATAGGTACAACCTTATTTTTAAACTTTTGCAAGTAGATACTAAAAAACCAGAAGACATCACTATAGACTTGGTGGCATACGTAGAATCTAGATTTGATGATTCTGTAGTACTAGACCCCAAAGCATTTACCAGAAAACTTGCTTCATATCTATTTCCTTTATCTGTAGAAAACACAGAAATAACCACCATAAGGTACAATTGGTTTGAGTCTGAGTACACTAAAATAGGAAATAATTACCCCAACGGTGCAGAACAATATTTGATTTTTAAATGGAATTTAAGAGACTCCTCAGAAGCAGATTTAATGGATGCAAGGGGTATGCTGCAAGATTTGTTCAATTCACTTTTACAAAGTCCAGAGTACCAACTAATGTAGATTATTATGAAAAGAAGAGAATTTATAGAAAAATCGCTCTTGGCTGGTATGGCACCTTTTGTTTTAAATAGTGTGCCCATTCGTCTATTAGGTGGGCAAACAATGTTAGAACAAATGGCTGCCAACTCGTGCAATGATAATGTGTTGGTAATTTTACAGCTACACGGCGGCAATGATGGTGTAAATACATTGGTACCATTAGAGGATCTAAAATCTGGTTTATATCAGTTTGTAAGGTCAAACATAGCCTTAGGAAACACAGGAAATGCAAGAGGAGTTGTAAGCTTAGATGCAACAATAGGCGCTAGAAATGTAGGTTTGCATCCAGACATGATAGGTATAAAAAATATGTATGATGCGGGTAAAATGTCTATTCTGCAGAGTGTTTCTTATGAAAATCATAATCAATCACACTTTAGAAGTAGAGACATTATGTTTATGGGCGGCGGCAACAATGACTACCTAGATTCTGGCTGGGTGGGTAGGTATTTAAAAAACGAAATTGCCCCTAAAACATATCCCCAAGATTTTCCAAATTCAGAGAATAAAGATCCTCTTGCTTTAGAATTTGGCAATGAAATATCATTATTGTTTCATCAAGGAGCTAGTATCCCTACTTCTGTATCTATATCAGACCCGCAAAGTTTTTTTAATTTAGTAGACAAGCTTCCTGGATTTGAAGATAAGCCAAATGTAGACCCTAGAGGATTGCCACCAACAAACTTAGAGGGTAGCAAATATGCCAACGAACTTCATTGGATATTAGATTTAGAGGCAAAAACAGAGGATTATCATTCAAGATTGTTAGAAACCTATAATGCTGGCAAGGCTAAAACAAAAAATGTAGTTTATCCAGAGCAATATCCGTTTACAGCACCAACGCGTTGGCTCAAAAATCCTCTTTCTGGTCAATTGCAAATTGTGTCTAACTTAATAGATGGCGGTAGTAAAACCAAAGTGTTTTTGCTTAAAATTGGTGGGTTTGATACCCATGCAAACCAATCTATTTCTAGCAATACAAGTATGGGTATACATGCCACACTACTCTACCATATTTCTTCTGCAATGGAAGCTTTTCAAGAAGATTTAAAAAGAAGAGGGCTAGACTACAAAGTACTTACGCTTACAACCACAGAATTTGGCAGAAGAGTAAAATCCAATGGAAGTTTTGGTACAGACCATGGCATAGCTGCTCCCATGTTTATCTTTGGAAAAAATGTATTGCCTGGTGTTTTGGGCAATGCTCCAGACCTAAACAAAGAAAATGTAGACATGCAATTTGACTACAGACAAGTCTATGCAAGTATTATGAAAGATTGGTTTTGTGTAGATCCAGCCTTTGTAGATTCTCAATTGTTTATGGGCAATTACACGGGCAAAGGAACAAAACTACCCATTATAAATACTGCAGCAGTAGGTGTAGAGGATTTTATATCAAGTAGATACAAACTAAATAGCTGTTTTCCTAATCCAGCAAAAGACAGCACTGTATTTAGTTTTTATTTAAATGGAGCTCAAGAAGCAAGTTTTAGAATTTTAGATTTAGAAGGCAGAGAAGTAAAAATACTGTTTCAAAACAAGCGTTTTGCAGCTGGTGAGCATACTATGGAAATAGACCTAACAGAATTTAAAAAAGGCACGTATCTTTATGAACTTAAAGCAGGTTCTGTGCTGCAAGACACAAAAAGATTGCTCATTTTATGATTCTGTGCTTTTTTTCCAATAGTTACATTTGGCATCTCTTTTGGGCAAATCCCTTAGGATCTGGCGCTTACTTTACCCCTTTTTGTTGGCTGAAAAAGCACACCAAGAAGCTTAAATCCTATCTTTTCTGCACAAAAGTACACTTTTGTGCAGAAAAAGTAAATATTCAGAATTAGTTTTAAAATCCCCATGCAAAGAAATATACTTCTTACTTGTATTATATGTTTGTCTACCATTCTGGCTACCCAAGCACAGAGCAGAGGAAGGTTTGCTAACCAACGCTTTCTAGACAAGCAATACTGGGTAGGTTTACGGTTAGGCACCAACATTAGCAAAGCCAAACCAGAAAATAGATACACCATTTATAGCCCAACCGATGGGAAAAATAAAAGCGAGTATGAAAAAAAATACATCAATCTAAAGAGCCCAGCTTTTGAAGGGGGTGTAGATTTTACATTTGATTATAAAGGATTGGGCGTATCCTTATCTCCAACCTACACAAGATTTAGGTATGGGTATGAAAATAACTATGCTTGGCAAGACACCCTAGATCCAAGTTTTAAAATAGACCAAAAAAAAACTACCTCACAATCATTAGATTATTTTAGAGTGCCTTTAGGAATAAGGTTCGCACCCAGACAGTTAAAACTTAGACCTAGCCTTACATTGGGGTTTTATTGGTCTACCTTGTTTGCCGGCAACCGCAGCACTCAAATACAAAAAACAGATTTTGCCAGCGGAGGATCTAAAACAAATACAGCAGAAAATACTTTAGTTGGTAATAAAAATTTATTTATCAAAACTAATTTGGGTTGGTTTACTAGTATGGGCGTAAGCTATCCATTTGGCAATCTAAGGGTTTCATTAGAGGTAGCCTATTGGAGAAATACACACATAATTACTAATAGAAAAGCTAGGTTCAATGATCAGTACATAAACCATCAAGAAGACATTCAAGATGATGTACAACTCAGAAACCTAAGCGCTAGTATTACTTTTGCCATGCCTTTGCGGTTTTTGTCTTTGAACAACTCTATTAGTGAGTGAAAACATAAAAATTAGGCTTAAAAGGATAAAAAAAGGAAACCTAGACGTTTGGATTAGTGAGCATTTTGTAGCTGTTACTAAGTATATATTTCTTATCTAAAGCTACTCTAGCACGGTTTATGCTACTTTTTGATGGTGGTATTAAATCCTAAAAACAATGGGCTTGAATACTGATTAGAACCGAGCTAAAACTTCAATTAAAGTTTAGTTTTGTACTTGATAAACGTGTAAAAAAAGTAATGGCCATACTACTTTTTAATATAAAAAAATATAAATCGTTAATAAGAATTAATAATAAAAAATTAAATTATAATCAAGTTAAGGTTAAAAAACATAACTATTAACAAAATATAAACTGAATTCAAAATTTATGCGCTCACTAAAATATTATTTCCTATTTCTCTTTTAAATTTTATCAAAAATCACTTTTTCTCAAGTTACTGGTTACAACTTTTGTAGACAAATTTCGGTTGATGGTTCAAAAGTTTCTGGTCCAGCTGATCTTGTAAATTTTCCGGTTTTAATTTCTATCACCGATACAAAGCTTAGATCTAAAGCAAATGGTGGTAACGTAGAAAATGCCAGTGGTTTTGATATTGTATTTTACGGCACTGATTGTATCACACGCTTTGATCATCAGTTAGAAAGTTATAACCCAACTACTGGAGCCCTAGTAGCATGGGTTAGAATACCAATATTAAAACGAGTAACTAATACCAATATTTATATATTCTACGGCAAGACTGGTGTAACTGTAAATCCTTCTACAACAAGTACATGGAATAGCGACTATTTCGGTGTTTATCATTTTAACAATAGTTTTAATGATGGTACCTCTAATGGTAATACTGTTACAAATGTAAATACAACTAATTTAGCAGCCTCCATTATTGGCAATGTCGTTAAGTTAAGTATTAAATTCCTTTGGAAGTCATAGCTTTATGCCTTCTTCTACTTGAAGTTTCGTATCTTTTAAAACTCCGATTGGGTCGT
>JAYVIQ010000053.1:0-2112 GCA_043770215.1 Cytophagales bacterium
ACACCCTGTAAAGACAAAAGTATTTACCTAACTATAGACAGCACTAGTTATGACTACTATGCCATAACAAATAGTATAAACACAGATAAAGACACAATTTTTATAAAAGGATCTATTGTAAAATCATTTAAAACGGCATTAGAATCTGAGGTGAAATTTAAAATAGTTGGTAAATATTTCAAGGCAGATTGTGAAACTTCAGATGATATTACTAGTCCTTTGATAGACGCAATCAAACCAAAAAGTATACGTAATATATCTGAATACAACCTCTTTAGCTTAGATTTAGAAAGTATAAATACTATAAAACATACAGTAGATTGGCTAGATAATGGTACTAAGATACAAACAGATGTATTTAGCAATACCAATCTTGTTTCATTTTCTAAACCAACAAACTATACAGATATAGTGCTTAGTGTAGAAGATCAATGTGGCAACAAAGAAAATGTACTTGTACTGCCAAAGTTTAGTAGTATTACGGATTTTCAAAATAATCAAAACGTAATAACAGACAACTCACCTACATTTGTATCAAATACCAAAAGTTATGTTAAATTAAATTCACCAAACACTATAAACCTTAGTTCTAATACAGATCAAGATATTTTATGCGGTGCAAATGATTGCTACTTTATTACATCCTTTGAAAACCAAAATGGCTATTCTTTTAACAGAAAGTCTAGTGGCACTTGTGGTACTTCATTTAGCTTAACAAAACCTATATTAAATGCCCTAGAACTAGATAATTCTAACCCAGATTTTACGTTAGTTATAGCAGACCAAGCTACAATTTTTGATTTGGCTACCATAAACAAAATAACCTACTCTACCATTATTAAAAATCAAATAAAAATACCCAAATCTAGCGAATGTCAAGAAGTGATAGTAACAAATAAATGCAAACAAAGCTCAGACAAAAAAACTATTTGCCCATTGGTACTTACAAAAAACAACCAAGATTTAGTTTGGAATAATTCATTAAATAAGTTGTATAATTTATTTTGGGTATCATCTTCAGGAGATACTAATTTGCTAAAAGAAAATCTAAGCAACACGTACTTTTTGAACCCAAAAAATTACATTGCACAAAAATTTTGTATTTTTGTAAAAGAAATAAACAGCAAGAATATTTCAAATACGCTATGCTTAGAGGATTACCCTTTAGTGTTTATTCCAGAATTAGTCTACAAATCCCAAAATGTATTTGATCTAAAAACCAAATATATAAAATCTTTTAGCCTAAATGTTTTTGATATAAATGGCAATCTAGAAACTAAAATAGTCCAAAATTCAACACAAATTTTTCTTAATTTAGAGATAGGAACGTATTTTTATGTTTTTGAGGGCATATCAGAAAACAATGAAAATATACATTTACAGGGGTCTATTATAGTAAAAGATTGATATTTAAATTTAAAGCATGAAAAAAAATACTTACTCAAGAGAACACTTAGAAAATAAAAGTAGGTAACGCTGAGTTAATAAAATTTCAACATTTTACATTTGTAAGCATACTCAATTTCTAAATTAGAATTTCATAAACTCACTTTATTATTTAGTTATTTCGCTTTAAGAAACAAAAAAAGAAGCTCCAAATGAATAAGGCAAAGTTAGTTTCAAAGATTTTAATGCATATATTTATATAATGTTTGTACTGATAAATAAGGATTGAGTTTTTTGAATGTTTCGCATTTACAAAAAAAAAGCATAGTACATAATACAGATGTATTACAAAATTTAACATAAAAAATAAAAAATATGTTTGACATGAACAATATTATGGGCAAAGTAAAAGAAGCCCAAGAGCAAATGCAAAAAAACCAAGAAGAGATCAGCAAATTAGTAGAAAAAGCAGAAAGTGGCGCTGGTATGGTACAAGCAACTGTAAATGGCAAAAAAGAAGTAATTAGTATAGAAATAGACCAAAATCTTTTAAATAAAGAAGATAAAAAATTGGTTGAAGATCTTTGTGTGGCAGCCGTAAACTTAGCTATTAAAAAGATAGAAGAGAAATCTCAACACTTAATGCAAAATTCAGTTTTAAAGGGCATGCCAAACATACCAGGATTTGACTTAAACAACTTCAAATTCTAAAAAGTGAATTCAAAA
>JAYVIQ010000054.1:0-7383 GCA_043770215.1 Cytophagales bacterium
GTTTGAAGTTCAAGATGCTGGATCTCAAATGATTGGATTTTTTTTAAACCCTCAAAAAAACGAAAGAATAATCGATGCTTGTGCTGGAGCTGGCGGAAAAACACTACATATAGCTGATTTGATGCAAAACACAGGTAAGATTTCTGCCATGGATGTAGAAAAGAAAAAACTCAAAGTTCTTGAATCTAGAGTATTAAGAAATGGTTACACATCCATTAAAACTCACGTACACCAAAACATAACTCTAAATAATTATGCTGAATGGGCAGATAAATTGCTTTTAGATGTGCCTTGTAGTGGTTTAGGTGTATTAAAAAGAAACCCTGATGACAAATGGAAGCTAACTCCTGAGCGTTTGCAAGAATTGATGCAGACTCAAGAAGAAATATTGCAAAACTATTCCAAAATGTTACGATTAAATGGAACTTTGGTATATGCTACTTGCAGCATGTATTCTGGAGAAAACCAACAACAGATAAAGAAATTTTTAACCAATAATACCAATTTTGAATTGATAGAGGAGAAACAATTATTTCCTTCAGATGGTTTTGATGGTTTTTATATGGCAAAGTTGATAAAAAAATAATGGATAAAGAGAGGTTTTATAAAAAGCTAAATGATATTAATAATGAGATATCAAATAGCTTTCCTTACACACACAGATACACATTGTCTGTAAAGGAAATAAATAATAAAACCTCTCTCCTTTCGTTTTATAGCAATAAATTCAACAGATTCCCAGCCGCTTATTGGAAAAATAAAATAGACTCTGGCGAAATTTTAGTCAATGGAAAAGTACAAAGCAGTGACTATCTTTTAAAATCTGGTGAGCTAACTGAGCGTATTGAAAGGATTGATTCAGAGCCTTTTGTAAATAAAGACATTGATATCATACATCTTGATGATGAATTTGTAGTACTAAACAAACCTGCTCCCCTACCCACTCAAGCATCTGGAAGATTTATAAAAAACACCCTTCAATTTATTTTATCTCTAGTATTTCTAGAAAAAGAAATTTACCCTATTCATAGATTAGATGCAAATACAACGGGTATACTTGTTTTTGCTTTTTCAAAAAAGACTGCTTCAGCATTAAATAAACAAATTAAAAATGAGGTATTTATTAAAAAATATGTAGCTATTGTAGAAGGATTAGTAACAAGAAATCAAGAGCTTACATTAGAAATATCTAATCAAAAAATGAATAGCGGAAGTAGAGAATTAGGCTGTGGAAAAGGTGCCATTACGCAAATTGCTGTAAAGCAACTAAACATAAACACTACCTTACTAGAAATAATACTAAAGACTGGCCGTACCAACCAAATAAGATTGCATTTATCAGGCATTGGACACCCAATTTTAGGTGATAAAGGCTATAAAGACCCCACTTATTTTTTAGAAAATCCAATGACTTACACAAAAGATAGTTTGTATTTACATGCTTGGAAACTTTCTTTTTTACATCCAATTACAAATGCACAAATGAGTTTTGAGGCACCCATTCCAGAAAAATTTTTTCTTGATTAAACCTAACTAAAAATATATCTCATAATAGAAAAACACTTGTTTTCAAACCTTACTTGCCTTTCTCTGTACCAATTAATGTATAATTCTTTGTTTGCAAAAACCAAAAAATCATCATTTATAATCCAGTTTCTCAGCATACCTTCCGAAATCTCAAAATGAAATTGAAGCCCAATCTGTTTATCTCCAGCGCTACATATTTGGTATTTACAATACGCTGACCCTGCTAAAGACAAAATTTTTGGATGAGAAACGGTCTCGCCATGAAGCTGAAAAACATCAAATTCTAAAGGTAAAATTTCTTTTAGTGGATTGTTTTCTAAATTAGTTAGGTGTATTTTGTAGGGGGCGTCTATATTTTCTTTATGAAAAAAACCTATTTCACGTTCTTTATTCTGAAAAACCTCCCCACCAGAAGCTTTTATCATCAATTGCATCCCTAAACAAACCCCTAGGTATGGTTTTTTAGTCTTGAGCCAACGTGTTATAAACTCAATTTGCTTTTGCATAACAAAAGTTTTGTCATTGGCACTTGATGGCCCGCCCAAGACTACAAGTCCATCATATTTTTCTAAAAAATCACTGAAATGTAAATCTGGATTAATTTCTATGATATCATAATCTACATTTTGTACATCAAACCAGGAGGCAATTAATCCAGGGCCTTCCCTTTCTATATTTTTGATAATTAATACTTTTTTTATTAATGTCATCATAAATACATATTTAAAAACTATAAAAACTCAAAGTCAATTTAACTAAAAATTGGAGAAATTCATTTTTTTAAACCAATGATGTTTGTTTTAAATAAGACAATTCAAAACATCAGAAACAGCTATACCCCTACACACTATTCATTTTTAAAAATAATGAGTAACAAGTGTTCTAGTATCTTCTACTCTATTTCTAAAGTCCTTACAATTCTACCTGGAATACCAATGACAACACTAAAATCTGGAATATCTTTATTTACTACGGCTCCTGCCCCTATTACACACCATTTCCCAATTTTTACGCCAGGTAGTATTGTTGCACTTGCCCCTATATGAGTTCCGTCTCCTACATGCACAGAAGCACATAAACATGCTTTTGGAGAGATGTGCACATAGCTTCCTAGTTTACAATCATGATCTATTGAAGAAGCAGTGTTTACAATCGTATGTTTTCCAATGGTAACTCCTGTTTGTATTACAGCACCGTGTATAACCATACAGCCTACATCTATTCTAGCAAATTTAGAAACAATAGCTAATGGATGAATGGTTGTTGTATACTTATGCCTAACTACTTGAGTAATTTTTTTTCTAGTTTGGTTATCACCTATAGAAATAATTATTTCTAAGTCTTGGGATTCTTTTTCATTGTATGAACCTATGACGCTATAACCATTTAATGAAACCAAGTCCTCATCATCATCAAAAATACCTTCTATCTCTACACCTGATTCTAATAAACAATCGATTACTACTTTAGAGTGACCGCCAGCACCATACAATAAAACTTGTTTTTTCACTTAGTTATTTTTTTTTAAAACTCAGACTCTTTTGAAAAAATTACTTTACATCTTCCAGAAAAAAGCAATCTATTACTAAATATACTTAAAGCGTTTCAATTTTTAGAGAATTGGGGATTTTTATTTGAAAAGTTACTATTTTCACAGAATGATATGTTTTCCTAATGCAAAAATAAATCTGGGGTTACTCATTACTGAAAAAAGAGCCGATGGATACCATAATTTAGAATCTATTTTTGCTCCTATAAATTGGTTTGACGCCCTAGAAATAGTAGAAAATAAAAGCGAGGAGTTTTATTTAAATGGACAATTACAATCTCCTGAAGATAGAAGCAATCTTGTTTTAAAGGCTGTGGATGCACTTAGAACAGATTATTACATACCTAATTTAAAAATTTACTTAGAAAAAAACATACCTATTGGTGCTGGATTAGGTGGAGGTTCTGCTGACGCATCTTTTGCATTAACTTTGGTAAATGACATTTTTGGGTTGAATATTCCCAAAGAAGAGTTAAAAAAATACGCCTCTCTTTTAGGTTCTGACTGTCCTTTTTTTGTAGAGAATAAATTATGTTACGCTACTGAAAAAGGCAATAAATTAGAAACATTAATTAAACCAAACCTATCCAAAACTAAAGTAGTGTTAGTAAACCCAAACATACACATAAGTACCAAAGAAGCCTACGAGGGTATAGCCCCAAAAGAATCAGAAGTAGATCTTAGAACTATAATTCAATCACCAATAAAAAGCTGGAGTAATTTAGGTTTAAAAAATGATTTTGAAATCTGCATTTTTAAAAAATATCCTGAGATACAATCCATTAAAGAAAAATTGTATGCTTTAGGTGCCAGTTACGCTTGTATGTCTGGTAGTGGAAGCACTGTACTTGGCATTTTTGAAGACTCATTTCCAAAAACAACTGTTTTTAAGGAATTTAAATGCCATTTTGGAGAAATCATTTAGATTTTATATCCAAATCTAGCACCTAACAAAGGGTTTATACCAGAGTAACCATAATCAAACATAGATCTCGAATAATTTCTATGCCCTTTAGCTGTAGTATTTGTTTTTGTATTTTTTATGCCAATACCAGCATAAATGTCTATCATAAACCTGTTTGTAATCTGGATACGGTCTCCCATGGTAGTTTGAAACCCAAAAACATCAAACTTATCTGTACCTGTATTGGATACTCTTTTTGTAAATACTTTATCTAAGAATACATCTGTAAAATATGTGTACTCTATATTTGAATGCAAATAATAAACTCCGTAAAATAAAAAAACCTTGTGTTTTGTAATGTTTGTTGAATCCCCTAAAAGATATCTTTTTTGACCAATTCCTAAACCATATCCAAGTAGATTATCGTTGCGTTCGCCTAAATTTGTAAAAGGTGTAAGGCCGGCTTTAAAATTGTCTGAATTAAAATAAGCTCCGCCTAACACATTTGTTTTTCCTATTTGAAAAAAGGGTGTAATTATAAGACTATGCATTGTCTTTTTTGTACTTAATAATTCTATATCAAACTTGATTGTGTTAAAAAAAAGATTTGTTGGTGAAAAAAAAACATAAATCTTTTTCTCTTGACAGAAAACTGATAGATAACTAAACAGCAATAAAACTAGAAAGGGTAATTTTTTCATCTATGAGCAAAATTAGTCTTAAATGTAGAAAGTTTTTTTGTGACTGTCTGCTTTCTGGGCTTCAAAATATTTTAAGTGTTTGCAAAATAAAAGTGATTATGTATAAGTCAATTTAAAAAAAATGAAAATTATTTTACTTTGTTCATTTTTAAAAGGGTGTATAATGTTCTATTGTACGCTAGAAAACGTGTAATAGAACATTAAACAAGCATGAATCATATTTTAAATAATCGTAACTAAGATTTTATAACTACCGTTGGACAGCTATTTGTTTAGAAAAAACACCTTTTTCAGATAAAATATTTACAATATATAATCCATTTTTATAATTTGATAAATCCACACTTTTAAGGTCAATAAATGATTCTATAAATACTCCATTAGAGGTATATATTTCTAAGCTTTCAATGCCAAAATCTAAAGGCAATTCAATGGAGAATTTTCCAGATGTTGGATTAGGAAAAACCTCTATTTTAGTATAAACATTTTGTTTTTCTATGGCTACTGGATATCCTTTTTCGAAGTATTTAAAAGTAGGACTTACCCCTCTATTTTTAGCTTCTATTGCACCAGTGATGAAAGCAAAAGGTGCATTCCAGTTAATAGCAATTTCATTCGTTGAATAACTACATATCTGATCAGTATACTCTAAAGCAGCATTTTTGGATTTGTAAGTACAACCAAACTCATTTTCTGAATTGTCATTTGGACCACCTACAAGCATGCCAGGAACTGGTGCCAAAACTCCATCAGCAACTGAAGGTCTATGATGTGGGAACTTAGGAGTTTGTGTTCCAAAACCAGTAACAAAACAAAATTCTAGAGGATTTCTGCCTAGAATATACTCTAGATTTGCTTGAGCGGCTTCATAACTTTTTAGATCACCAGTATTGTAATAATCCTGTAACAAGACCATAGCTTGGTTAGAAGCAACTCCATTAGAACCCCAATAATAATCATTATTTACAGAATTCATAGGCATACGGTACGCTGTGTTTAAAAAGTTAGTTTTCAAATCGTTTACAACATTTCTAAACTTGTTCAAAATTGTGGTTTGGTTAGCAATTGGTGTTAAATTAGCTCTATTATGACACAGTGACATCAAAGCCAACGTGTAAGTAGAATTCCAACTAGGTACACCAGAATTTATAGAAAGATTTATGTCATTATAAAAAATGTCATCTTGAGATGCTATATATAATTCAGTAGCAGCCCAGGAAAACTCATCAGAATAGTCCCCATCCCCATAACCACCTGTAACTACATCAGAGGGATTTGAAAAACCCACTCTCGGATTTGATTTAGCCCACCTATAAGCTCTATAAGATCGTAAAATACAAGTATCTGCAAATCCATTTAACTGGCTATTAAAAGGTTTAAAAATTCTATATGCCATTGCCATTGTGGCTGCATAATTCAGTGCAGACGTAGTACTCTTGCCAACCATAAACCTTTGAGCATTGTCTTGATTTGGCATTACATCCCCTCCAAATCCCTTGGTAGTCAATTTAAAATACACACCGCCGTCATTTGGGTCTTGCATTGCTAACATCCAATCTAAATTCCATTTTACTTCATCCAGTAAGTCGGGTGCAAGGTTAGAACTTTCTGGGATATTCAAATTTAATGTATCATAAATAGGAGAAAAACGCTCATATAATGCCATAAGCGTATAGGTAGAAATACCACTATTTACCACATATTTATTGTAATCTCCTGCATCATACCATCCTTTAGGTGCACTTACGATTGTGTTTGCTGGTCTGAGCGTGGTGGCAGCACTTGGATGTATGTACACTGTATTGTCTAAATGCCCTGCAGATCTAGACCAAATTCCTGCATGTCTGGAATCTAAAGCTATAGAAGCTCTATTGTAATAAAAATATTTAATTGCTGCTTTTGCTACCTCACGTTTGACTTGCTCTTTAATATCAAAAAATGATGATGCGGGAATACCTTCTACAACTACTTTATATCTACCCGTAACAGTAAAATTAGTAAAATCAGCTACTTTTACAGAGTCTTGGGCGGCTTCAAAATACTTCATAATACCCAAATTCCCAGTATAAACAGTTTGGTTTAAAGTATTAACTAAACTAAAAGTAGTTTTAGAAGTAGATGAAGCTATGGCAACTTTAGATCCATTTGGATAAAACCCTAATTGATCTACTTTTACCCCCGGAATTCCATTCCCTATACTTCTTACCGCTTTGTTCCCAAAAGCAACATCATCTATAAATACATCTCCAGTAAATGAAGTTCCATTTGGGTTAATGTAGAATCCTATGCCTTGAATATTGCCACTTTCCAAATTCCCGTTAGAGGGAGTAACTTGCCTGAACAATCCAGTAAAATTCAAAGTGATTTCTGTCCATGCGTTTAATTCTTTAATTTCTCTTAAAATGGGTGTTGCATTTGTAATTAACCCACTTTTGTCAATTAAATCTACCCTTAGTGTAATGGGTTTTGCTGTTTTTATTTTAAAAGAAACATAAGGCAAAGGTGTTAAATTTTGAGGTGTAGCTGTGAAAAAGAAATATGAAATTTCTGAGCTTGGACCAACTTTATTTGCAGCTATCTTTATAGTTCCGCCTACATTGGAATGAGCTAGTAAACTAGAACCAGAAATCCAATCTGATGAACTACCATTACTAAAGTCAAAAACTTTACCCAACTCCTGAGCTTCTAAAGAGATGATTTTA
>JAYVIQ010000055.1:0-16687 GCA_043770215.1 Cytophagales bacterium
CAAAATACAGATGCGGTAAGCCCAGTTACTGATGCAGATTCTGATTTGCCTGCTGAAAAAATTAGCTCCAAACCCGTAAATAACACAAGTAAGCCTACCACAAGCTCTAGTAAACCAACAGCATCTACTAATACACACACCATGAGTGGTGACCAAGGTCATGGGAATAGCAACATTGCAGGAAATCAAGGGATGTCTCATGGACAAGGAGGAACTGGGAGCGGAGGGCAAGGCAATCATGGGGATGGAAGCGGATTGAAACTAACTGGTTGGGACTTTGCAAGTAAACCAAAAACTGATGAGATACAAACTTCAGGTACCGCACAAATTATTTTCACAATAAATAGATTTGGTAAGATTTTGAATTGTACAGTAACGGGTCCTTTCTCTGAAAGTGAGAAACAAATCATTAAAGAAACATTTATGACTCAGACTGTCTTTAAAAAATCTTCTAACAATGATTCTAACGCACCATTTTTAAAAGGAACATTTGAATGGGTTTTTAAGTTTTAACAGTTTTTTCAATAATGAATTACCAGCAAACGGTAGATTATTTGTATTATTCGCTTCCTTTTTTTCAAAAACAAGGAGCTAGTGCATATATCCCAAAATTAGAAAATACTCTATCCCTTTGTGCCTTTTTAGGCAACCCTCAAAGTAAATTGAAACACATACATGTTGCTGGTACTAATGGAAAAGGAAGTACAAGCCATTTGATTACAGCCATACTTATGAAGCATGGATTTAGAGTTGGTTTATATACAAGTCCTCATTTAAAATCTTTTACAGAGAGAATTAAGATTAATTCCTTAGAAATTAGTCAAGTTGATGTTGTGGAATTTGTATCTCTTATTCGTGAGAAAATAGAAGAAATAAGACCCTCTTTTTTTGAAGTTACTGTAGCAATGGCTTTTTGGTATTTCCAGAAAAGTAAAGTAGATATTTGCGTTATAGAAGTAGGTATGGGAGGTAGGTTAGATTCTACCAATATTATTCAACCATTGCTTTCTGTTATTACAAACATAAGTTTAGATCATCAGCAATACCTAGGAGATACAATTTCTAAAATTGCTTTTGAAAAAGGTGGGGTTATAAAAAATAGAATCCCAACTGTAATAGGAGAAATTCAGACTGAGCCTTTAGAGGTTTTTAAAGAATTAGCAACAGCAGTGAAAACCGATTTAAAACTGTATCTGAATAGTAAAAAAAGGTTGAAACATTGCATTACAAACACATACCAAGACAAAAATATTGAAACTTCATTAAAAGTTGTAGAGGTTCTGGAAAATTTGGGGTATGCATTTGATGAAGAAATTTTGATTCATGCTATTAAAAATTTCAAACAAATTGCTGGTTTAAAAGGAAGATGGCAAATACTTGGAGACGCTCCCAAAATTATTTGTGATACAGGCCATAACCATGCGGGGATAGTAGAGGTAATTAAACTTTTGGAGCAAGAAACTTTTCAAAATTTGCATGTTGTTATAGGTATGGTATCTGAGAAAGAAATAAGCAGTGTTTTACAGATTTTGCCCCAAAAAGCCAAATATTACTTTTGCAAAGCAGATAACCCTAGATCTATTCCTGAAAATGAACTTTGTACAAAAGCTCAGGCACATGGTTTACAAGGGTTTGCTTATGGTAGTGTACAAAAAGCAATAGAGGCAGCCAAAGAAAATGCCTCCGTCAAAGATTTAATTTTTATTGGTGGTAGCAATTTTGTTGTAGCTGAGATACCATTTTTGTAAATTTATAGTTCTATGGGCAGAACAAAGCTAAAACGATTTGACTACAATCAAATAGCAAATAATGTAGTACAGGTAAAAGAAGGTGATATAGAAGGTATTGCTGGAAAATGGAATGAAGTAATGTTTGAAAAAAAGCAACCCATTGTTTTAGAAATTGGTTGTGGTTTTGGAGATTACACAATAGGTGTTGCTACACAATTTCCAGATAGGAATTGTATTGGAGTAGATGTAAAAGGGTCAAGATTATTTAAGGGTGCTAAACATGCCATAGATAATGGATTAAAGAACGTAGCTTTCCTTAGGACTCATATACATGAAATAGAAAAATGTTTTGCTTTAGGAGAAGTAGACGAGTTTTGGATTACTTTCCCAGACCCCAGGCCCAGAGATAGAGATATTCGTAGGAGATTAGTTTTTCCAAGATATTTGCAACTTTACAGAAACATTAGTAGAGTAGGGGCGGTTGTAAATTTAAAAACAGACAGCTATGAGTTTTATTTGTATGCGTTAGAGGTTTGTAAAGAAAATAATTTACAAATCATTGCTAGCACAGATGATTTGTACCAAAGTGATTTGCTTCCTATGTGTTTGGGTATACAAACCGAGTACGAAAAAAGGTATTTAGAGCAAGGAATTAAAATAAACTACCTAAAATTCTTACTTTAAAAAGTCCTTAATTTTAGATTCAATAAGTACTTCCCTTTTGAAAATCAGTATTTCAGTTAAGATAATCAAAAGGGCATTACTTTAAATTAAAATAAAAAAAGCGTTTAATATGAGCATTAATTGTATTTAATTTCTAGTACATTCATAAACTAAACCATTTTAAACAATTCATTCAAATCTTTTCTAACTTTTGGATAATCGGCGTGAGTATCCTCAGTAGACCGGTAGCCAATTGGTAAAACAACAGCAGCAGTCAATCCTTTAGTTTCTAACTCTAAAATTTTATTGTAATCGGCTGCAATAAAACCTTCCATAGGACAAGCGTCTATGTTTAATTCTGCACAAACTGTTAATGCATTGCCTAAGGCTAAATATACTTGTTTTGTGTTCCAAGCCGTTTGAGTTTCAATTGGCATCCAAGAAATAGATCCTTTAATATAGTCTGAAAATACTTTCAAATTTTCTATCTCAAGACCTCTAGTTTTTGCAGTTAACTCCATAAGGGCATCTACATCATCTGCATCTGTTTTTATATTTGCAGCAAATACTAGTAAATGCGAGGCATCAACTATTTGACTTTGACCATAAGAGACTACTTGAAGTTGTTTTCTAATTTCTATATTCTCTACAATGTATACCTGATAAGGTTGGAAACCGAAAGAAGATGCACTAAGCTGTATTGCTTCTTTTAATACTTCTAAATCTTTTTGAGATACTTTTTTGTTAGCATCAAATTTTTTTGTGGCATAGCGCCATTTTAAATTTTCTATAATTGTCATATGTATACTTTATTAATTTAATGGAACCTCCATAAGTAGAATTTTGCATTTAGTTTTAGAGGTAATTATAACTTTATCATTTTCCCAAAGTCCTAAACCATCTTTTTGAGTTAATTCTATGCTATTTATAAGGCAATCACCTTCAAGTACAAAAATATATATTCCATTTCTAATGTCTTTTTGTTCATATTCTAAGGTTTTTCCTTCATTTATTTCAGACAAATTAAACCATGAATTTTGGTGAATCCATACCCCGCTATCATCTGCGTTTGGAGATAAAATTTGAAGCCACATATCGGTCATCAAGTGAGGGTCTAAAACAAATTCATCATATCTAGGATCCACATTTAACTGGTTAGGAGTAATCCAGATTTGTAAAAATTTTAGGTCATCTGTTTCACTTTTGTTATACTCGCTGTGTTGTATACCAGAGCCAGCGCTCATAACTTGGATTTTATTAGGTGTAATTGTAGAAACATTGCCCATACTATCTTTATGTTCCATAGTGCCAGAAAGAGGTAGGGATATTATCTCCATGTTTTTGTGTCCATGTTTTCCAAACCCATTACCAGCACTCACAAAGTCATCATTTAAAACCCTTAAAACGCCAAATCCATTTTTTGAAGAATTGTAAAAAGACCCAAAACTAAACGAGTGTCTAGAGTGTAACCAGCCTATGTTAGTTTCTCCTCTATCTTCTGATTTATGTACTACAAATTTCATTTTTTTATTTTCTATGTTTGAATTTATGAACTCAGCTGGAAATAAAATTTATCAGACAACATTTTACTTTTAATTCTTAATTTGTCTTAAGAATTAAACATTTTTTACTTAATGTATGTTAATCCAAGCGGTATTTCTAGAGATTCTATTGGTAGAATTAGTTCAAGATTTTAGCTGAAACATTAATAATTTAATTTTTTTGTTCAATGATCATTTTTTTATTTGCTTTTGAGTAGACAAATAAAGTATATTTGTGTGTTATTTATATTTAGTCTAATTAATTATAGTATTTTGGTTGCATTAGTAGATTCAGATGAGATTTTCATAAAAGGGATGCAAACACTCTTTTTAGAACACAACATACCTTTAAATAAGATAATTTTTGACTACAAACTAGAGTTAAATACCATAAAAATACTGAATGTATTAATTGTAGATCCGTTTAAAAATAATAGTTTTGGTGTACTTCAGATAAGAGAATCCTTAGATATTAATCCCAATCTTAGAATTATTGTTATCACCTCTATAAGTAATAAAAATCTGGTAGATGAGGTTATAGATTTAGGTGTAAATGCTGTTCTTTTTAAATGTTGTAAAACAGACGAATTTATACATGCTTATTTTAAAGCAATAAAAGGAGAGTGTCATTATTGTTCAAGTATATATTCTAAGAATAAATTGGTAGGTATCAAAATAGATGAACTTACAGATCGAGAGCAAGAAGTTGTAAATCTTATCATAGATGGGAAAACTACTGCAGAAATTTCTGAACAATTAGAAAGAAGCGTACATACAATAAATTCGCACAGAAAAAATATATTAAAGAAGCTTAACATAAAAACACCATTAGAGTTATTGAAACTTAGCTCAGAACAGTCTATATGAAAGAAAAAAAAGAATTGGTTTGCCAAGAATGTGTTTTTAAGAGTTGTTGTAAAAAATACAAAAAAAAGGAAAAACAACATTGTAAAAATTGTCCAAAAAAATAAATTTTAAAACATTTTTTGGCTCGAGGCCAAAGAACTAAATTTCTTTATTGCATATTCGTAGATTATATTTGTACTTATTAACAGTTAGATTTAAACATTACTTAAATTAGCACATATTAAACACATAGTTACTTTATGAGAAGAATCAATTTTATTTTTTTTGTTTTAGTTTTTAACTCTGTATTATCTCAAGAATTTACGTATTCATACAAAACAAGTAATACTTTTAAACGAACTGGAGATTTTTTTAGTTCATTATTTCCCATCTCAGATACAAATTATATAGCACTTAGAAAGCCTCTTTATGATTTGCATTATAAAAATACACTTGAAACTTTTTCATCAGATTTAAATCCACTTGAAACTAAGCTAATAAAACAAAAGCTAGAAAATAAAAAATTGCAAATTTGGAAAATTGCAGTACTTGAAAACAGACTTCATGTTTTTTTCTGGAAAAAACCTAGGATAGGAAATAGTATCATCATCTATCAACAAGAGTTTGATAAAAGTACACTATCTCCCATAACAGCGTATAAAAATGCAATTACTATTTCTAATCATGGCATTTTTTCTGACACATATGGTTTAGATTTTTATATATCAGAAGATAAGAAAAAAGTTCTGCTAATGAGTAGCAAATTTATACCTACTCTAAATGAGATGGAGAACTATTTTGCAGTCTACAATGCTAATTTTGACTTGGTTTTAGAAAACACAATACATATAAACAATATAAAAGATTTACATGAGCATGAAGATGTTATTGTAAGTAATAGTGGAGAGATTTATACAGTAATAAATATTGAAGAACCAAATAAAAATTCCTACTCAACTAAAATTTTTAAAATATCTTCCAATACTAACACTATTACATATAATATTTCCAAGCAAGATGTTTACCCTCAAGAATTGCACCTTACTGAAAATGCAGATGGTAATATTTTTTGTTTAGGCACATATAAGAATGATACAACCTCTGATAATATAAAAGGGACCGTCTTTATAGAAATAGACCACAACAAAAGTGATATTATACAAGATCATGTTATACCATTTGATTATAAGCAAATACAAGAATATGCTAGGTTTCCAAACCCATCTAATGAATTATTAGAAGAGCACTTGATTATTAAAGATGTTGTAGAATTAGATGGTCAAGTACTTTTACTTTTAGAAGAGTACCAAGAAACTAGAGAACAAACAGAAATGGGCGGACTTTTAGAAACTACCTACAATTATAATGACATTATTATTTGTTCTTTTTCTAAAGTTGGAGAAATAAATTGGATACAGAAATTTGATAAAAAACAAGCGTATGATATTGATGATGAGCCAACACCAGGTTCTTTTTCAAGTTATGTTTATGGCAATTCATTGTATCTTTTGCTAAGTAATACAGATACTAAACCTAGAGGTATTCAATTTATAAAAGTAAATTCAAAAGGTGGTTTCGAATCTTCTAAATTAGAAAAAGTAAATGGAGAAGGTTTTATAATAAGACCTGTTTCTATGTATGGACATGAAGACAGAATGACTATCCCAATTCAAATAGATGAAAAAACCTACAGAATTTTAGATATCAAATTATAGGTAATTTATACAACCATCTCAATAATTGTTGTAAAACAAAAGCAAGCAATTAATTATCTTTTAGAAAGGATAGATTATTAAATAAAACTACTTGAAATTGATTTCTGTTTTTGTTTTGCAAAGTTTGGGCCATCATGCCGGCTTCTACTCTGAAATTTTTGTTTAACACATAGCCAATTGCTCCATAAAGTCTGTTTCTATCAAAATAAGTGTTCTGACCATTAAAAAAAAATTCATTATAAGCAGATGCATAAATGGTTTTGGCATCCATATTTTTATGATTTATTGGTATATTAAACGACAAAAAGTATCTAAAACGCATTTGAAAATCTTGAGGTAAAAATCTTTCCTCTATTCTGTATCTGTGTTGTATGAAAATCCTCCCGAAATTTTGTCTAGTAATAAATTGTTGATAGATTCTGTGTTCATTTGTACTTATTTTATCATCAGAATTGTTAGCGTATGTCTTGCCAAGAATAAAACCATACCCTAGTAAGATATTGTTGTTGTTTTCTGATATGTTATATCCTAAACCAGTTCTAAGAAGCAATTGTTGTAAGTCTCCTGCAACATTATAATTTCTATATTGAATTTCATTCCATAAATTCAATTGTTTATTTATTTTTTGATTTCCGAAATATATAAACCAATTACCTATTTTAGATGATTGAGCAAACCCCGAAAAAGTCATTAATAGCAGTATAAATGGCATTATCACAAAATATTTTTTCATAATTTTTGTTTTATTCAGACAAAGTAAGCAAAAGACTCTGAAAACAAATAGAAACAGAAGTGTAATAAAACACATTCTTTAGGGTTGGTTTATCATTAGTCATTACTTTTAATCTTTTTAGGATTTATGGAAAATAAATTTCTATTTTTTTACCAGCTATCTGTTCTAACAAAGGAGTGAGTATTTTAGTGGTATTTAACTTTGTTTGTTCTAAAATTCCATTTTCTAAAGCAGTTTTTTTTATTTTTTGTTCGGCCTCTTTAAATGCTTTATCTACTAAAATAGCCTCGTCTAATAACGCAAATTTGGTGTCGTAAATTTTAGATTTTGCATGATCTACTTTATAATAAGATAACTCTGGTGCAGGTAAATATATTTTAAGTACTTTATTGTTAATATTTATTTGATTTATTTTTAGTTTAGTTAAGTCTATACCACCAACTGCTTCTCCTTCTACAATGAGCATTATTTTAGCATCTGGCAAAAAATGTTTTGAGATTTTACTTTCTATAATGTCTTTAAATCTGTATTTCACTAACTCAAGTTTACCCATAGCGGTAATTTTTTGTAAGATAATGTTATGATCTATTTCTGTTTTATCTGCAAAAGGATTTCTATAAGATTTTAATTGTTCCCATAATACAATGCTTACAACTATTGCTAGTAAAAAAGGAAATATGGATAGTATTTTTCTTATCATTTTTATCTTTTGTTTCAAAGGCTTTAATACAAATAAAGCTACAACTTTTTTATAAAAAAATAAATCAAATTATTTGGAGAGCAAATTATACTAAATTTCACATATGTACCCACCATCATTTTATTTTAAAAAAGTGTATTTATAGTTTCTTACATTTTCTTAGATGAGTAAGCTTATGTTTGACAGGTATAAATGTAATAAACTAATTACTATGATAAAGTTACAGTTACTTTATACAATAATATACTTTTTAGATTTCTAGCCCAAATTAACTTTTTTGATTATCTTAAATTGTACCAATACTGGATTTGATTATTGATTTTGGAAGAAACCCTATCGAGTCAGGCACTATGCGCTCTCTTTTTTGCTTAAAAAGCAAAAAAGAGCTCCGCTTAGATCCATTTCGCAAAAAAATAATAGAAACTGGTATCATTGCGGATATTCACATAACTAAATAAAGGAGTAGTTATTTTTGAGTAATTAAACTCAATGCTCTAGCCCTTTTTTTAGCATACTACAAATATCTGGTCTTGTATCTAAAGATAAGTAAGGGTACTCTATTTTAGTTAAAAATAAACCATTTGGTTGGGCGGGTTTATTTTCTGGTATATTTATTTTATTTGCCAAAAGGATTTCAAATGCTTCTAATGTAATTTCGCCAGCACCAATTTTTAGAAGGTAAGAAACAATCAAGCGTATCATTCCTCTTAAAAAACGGTTGGCAGTAATAGAAAACTGCATTCTTTGATTGGTGTGGTCAATATATAAAACAGATTTTTTTATTTGGCATTTGGTATGATTGTGCATTTCCGGTTGTTTGCATACTGCCTTGAAATCTGAGTAGTTACATAAAATGGAGGCTGCACTTTTCATTGCTTCAAAATTGTAGTTTTCGAAATTATGGTATGTGCTGTATCTGTATAAAATAGGGTCATGGTAACTATGTATAAAGTAGTCATAAGTCCTAGAGTGTGCATCAAATCTTGCATGAGATGACTCATCCATTGGTATCATATTATACGCAACTATATCATTAGGCAAATGCTTATTTAATCTAAATACTAAATCAAATTGTGGTTGCGTGTCTAGATAAATATGTAAAAGATATTGGCTAGCATGTACACCCGCATCTGTTCTACCACAGCCAATGACTGTGATTTCTTTTTTGAATATTTTTTTTAACTTTAGTTCTATTACTTCTTGTACAGAAATAGCGTTTAGTTGCCTTTGCCAGCCTCTATAGGCAGTACCATCATAACTTATGTGTAAGAAATAAATCATGCTATAAAATTATGTTTTTAAATGAAGAACTAAGTATTTGTTTTAAAACAATATTGAGAATAATCTATATTATAGGGTTATTTTAAAAAAATACTCTAAAAAAATATATCAATATTTTTTTTTAATGAGAGGGGTTGATTTAAAATTACTATGCCTGATATAAAAGTGATTGTATTTACTTTTTTTAACTTAGTAGACAATAATTTGTGTCCGTTTAGAATAGAAATTATAGATGCAATTTTACTAATCTCCGGGGCTAGGGTTTAAGATTACAGTTTTTATAAAGTCTTCGTTATTTTTATTTTTTTTGTTTGCCTCTACGGCCTCTAAAACTTTGGTTTTATAATTCCAAACTGTATTTTTTCTCAAATCTAACTCTTCTGAAAGCAACTGTATATTTACATCATTACCAAGTTTAATAGTTTTGGTTACTATATAAAAGGCTTGTTCTAAGGGAAATTTACATTTATGAAAAATAGTAGATACAGTTATAGATTCATCATATCTACATTTAGTGCATCTTCTAGAAAACTTGGTATTTCCATCACAATATTTAGTGTTACCACATTTTTTACAGGCATAACCATCTTTCCATTTATGAGTATTCAAAAACCTCCAAACGCTTAGCTTATCTGGATATAAAAGTTTAAATTCTTCAAATGTAATGTCTTTAGAAAGTACTCTTTTAGAACTTACTGTTTTAACTTCATTCTTTAATTTATAATTATCTAAATCTAGCAATCGATTCATTTCATTAATATCATTTGCCTGCTTTTGCAATTTTAGGTTTAAAGATTCTAATTCGTGGCTTTTTGCCTGAAGTTCTAGGGTACGTAAATTTACTTTTGATTCTAGTTCTCTGTTTACAGTATCTTTTAATAGTTCATTTTCTCTTAAATGTTCTATTATTTCAGTTTGTAATTTTTCTTTTTCATTAAACTCTAAAAGTAATGTAGATTGTAACTTTTCTTTTTCATTAAATTCTAATAGCAGTTCAGATTGTAATTTTGTCTTTTCATTAAATTCTTCAAGAAGTTTATTTTGTTGTTGTTCATTTTCACGTTTCATAAATCTAAATCTATCTCCCAGTGCAAGTGTAAGGGTTATTATTTCTAATACTACACCTATGTTTCTAGAATAAACCCCTAAGATAGATGTCAAAGAATCTTCACTAACATATCTTATGATAGATATTTCGTGCATATACCGCAATAGAAATCCTAACAAAATAAAAATGTTACCTAAAATGAAAAATCTTGCAGGTAAATAACCCCGGTCATAAGTTTTAAAAGCAATTTTTAAACTGAATATCAAGGGTATAAAAACCAATAAATCTGTAAGTCCAAAATTTATTTCAAATATGAATTCTAGTGATGTAAGTATGCATATTAGTAATACAGAGCTTACAATTACAACTTTGTCTTTCTTTTTAATGGTTTGATTTTTGAAAAATATTAGCGTATACCATACATATGAAGCGATCAGAATTGGTTTTGAAAAAAAGTAACCAAATTCATTTAGCCATAATTGGTTTTGCCATATTAAGTGCGTGCCAATGCCATCATCTATCAAAGAGAGTAAAATCCAAGAAATAACATACACCACATAGATAGCATATATTTTTTCTTTTAATCGAGCAAAAAGCATCAAATTCAACAAACATATAATGCCTAAAATCCCATAGTACAAACCCAATAAATAATACTCTTTTACTGCATATGAAGTAAAGTTTGCATTTGTTCTAATTTTAAAAAGTAGAGATCCTATTATGTTAGACCTAAATCTTATGTAACAATCAATACTATCGTTTGCAGCTATTGGTAAATCTACAATGTGGTTTTTGTGAGAATAGATTTCTTTTGAATTTTTTACATTTTGACCGGTTTGAGTATGATAAAATAATGAATCTTTTCGAAACATATATACTTCTACATTCTGTTGATGAGCATCCATAATCTCTAATACCCATCTTTTTGTTTTGATAGAATTAGAAGTTAAATGGAAACGTAACCAGTAGGCACTTCCAATATTTTTATTTGTAAAAGGTCCATTTAAAAAAGTAAATTCCTTATTTTTAATCTCATCTACGCTGGACTTAGCAAGATTATCTATGTAACATGTAACGTGATCATTCTCAAATAAAATTTCGTTAGTATTTTCACTAAAATGTACTTGCACTCTACTACCGTAAGTAGTAGAGGCAAGTAATGTAATAAGAGCTAAAACAAAACAATATCTATTAAAACGTGGCAATAGGCATGATTTTTACTTTTTGTATAAAACAGATTTAGTGAGGGAATTTATTTTTATTAAGAATTCACCTTCTTCCGTAATCCAGTTATAGTCATTATCCATAAAAGCAAGTTCTTTTGCTGTAATAACAAAGGAAACTTCTTTTGATTCACCTGCTTTTAAGGATATTTTATTAAACTTTCTTAGTCTGTTTACAGACGGAGTAATAGAAGCAACTTTATCCTCTGTAAATACCAAAATAGTTTCTTTAGCTTCTCTATTACCTATATTTTTTACAGTTACTTTTACTGTAAATTGGTCTTTGAAAATTGAGTCACTTACTGCTAAATTGCTATATTCTATAGCGGAATATCCAAAACCTGAACCAAATTGCCATTGAGGGTTAAATGCTTGCATACCAAAATTCTTATCTTTTACCTCTGAGAATTTATGGTCATAAAGTATTAAATCATTGGCGTACCTTGGGTATGTAAAGGGTAGCTTTCCTGAAGGATTATTGTCACCAAATATAGTTTCTGCAATTGCTCTTCCTCCCTCGTCTCCAGGCCAGTAACCATCTAAAACAGCAGTAAAAGACGGTTCTATATCAGAAATAATTCTAGGTCTTGAGTGTAGTAAAACTGCTACAATAGGTTTTCCAGTTTTAGCTAATGCTCTAACAAGAGATTTTTGTGCTTCTGGTAAGTTTAAATCTACTATGTCACCTACTTTTTCTGTTGCTGGCATTTCGCCTAGGCAAACAACAATTACATCACATGAAGAAGCTTCTGCTACAGCTTTGTTTATGTCTATAACAGAGTCATAACTAGTACCTTGTACAAATCGTGCGTTTTCTCCAATAAGTTTTTTTGCGGCTTCAAAAATTGTTGCTTTACCTTTTGTATTGTATTTGGTTTCTATACCTTGCCAAGTGTGTGACCAAGCTCCATTAAGCGCATTTAGAGAATTTGCACCAACACCAGTAAATAATACTTTCGCGTTTTTAGAAATAGGCAAAACATTGTTTTTGTTTTTTAGTAGTGTTACTGATTCCTTTGCTGCTTCATAGGCATGGTTTGCAAATTCTTGACTTCCAAATTTAGGGTATTCACTTGGTGTAGAATACTTTTTATCAAATAAACCCACTCTGTATTTCACACGTAGAATTCGTCTTACAGCATCATTTATTCTTTCTTCAGAAACTTCTTTTTCTTTTACAAGTGCTACTAAATGATCTGCAAAATCTAGTTTCATAGGTACCATACTCATGTCTATGCCTGCATTTATGGCAAGTTTGGTTGCTTCTTTTTCATCTTTAGCTATTCTGTGAGTGTTGTGTAAGTACAAAATATCCTCCCAGTCTGTAACAGCAAATCCTTCAAAGGCTAGTTCATCTTTAAGAATATCAGTTAAAATATGATGGTTAGCATGCACAGGAGTTCCATTTATTTCAGTACTGTTAACCATTACAGACATAGCTCCGCCTTTTATTGCTTCTTGAAATGGAACAAGGTAATACTCTCTCAATTCTCTTTCAGACATTTGTATTGGCGTTCTGTCTTTTCCTGTTTTAGAATTAGAATACCCTACGTAATGTTTTAAACAAGCAGCTACATGGTTTTTATCCACTTTATTGTTTACAGCATCTCCCTGATAACCTGAAACTATCGCTTTCCCCATTTCTTTTACTAGGTAAGGGTCTTCACCAAACGTTTCAAAAAAACGTGACCACAAAGGTTGTCTTCCTAAATCTAATACAGGAGAGAAGTTCCAAGGGATGTTAGAAGCTCTTAGTTCATAGGCTGTTACTTCGCCACATAATTTAGCATACTTTGGTTCAAATGTGGCAGCTGTAGCTAATTCTTGTGGAAATAATGTGCCTCCTTGTGTGTAATTTACTCCGTGTATGGCATCTACTCCATAAAGAATTGGAATTTGTAAAGGCGTTTTTTCACTTTCTTTTTGGATTCTATTTGTAATAGTATTCCATTTTTCAAGTGATAAAGTGCTTGATCCAGTATTTAGTATAGATCCAACCTTGTACGTAACAATAGCTTTGTAAAGTAAAGAATCATCTAGTTCTTGCTCCTTTTTTGAATCAAAGTTTGCTCCTTTACTTATAACGTCTAATGTCACTTGTGTCATTTGACCTACTTTTTCTTCCAAAGTCATTTTACTCAATAGAGAGTCTATTTTTTTCTCTATGTGATTGTTGTAAAAAGCGGTTTTGGTGTTTGATTTTTCTCTTTTGGCAAGGGGTCTATGACAAGAAAACAATAAGCCTATTACAAAAGAAGAGATTGCGATTAATTTTAATGTATTTTTCACAGTATGATGTTTTAATATGTTGTAGTTCCTAGCGGTGCGTCAAAACTGAAGCTGATTTGGTCTATTCCAACAGTTACTTTTTCTAACACTTTTTCTTTTAATGGCTGATCTGAAAGTAAAACAAGTTTTATCCAGTTTACAATTTTAGGGTTGTATTTATAGATTTTGCTTGCATCATCAGAAATTAAATCACTGTATTTAATAGATATATATTTCCAACCAACCCAATTAGGTCTAATATCCCATTTTCTAAGAATACCAAGTCCATTTTCAACCGTTTTGTTAAGTGGATCTATTTCTTCCTCCATTCGAAATGACAAAAAAGTATATTTACTGCCAGTTCCATAAACTGCCATGTTTATGTACACTCTATTTGGATCTGCATATAATGGCAGGAACATACTTTTTGAAATATCACCTACAGAGGATGGGAAATTTAAAGCTCCAGCATATGCACTTGTATCAGAAGGAGTACCTTCTAAAATTAAATATTTGCTTTGATCAAACTTAGGGAATGATATGCTTAAGTTGCTTATTGTTATATAGTCAGCTCTCCAAAAACCTGTTTTTAATGGTGTTTGTGGTCCTGTTGCTTCTGGATATTGCAAGGGCAATGGTTTGTTATTATTAAAATCTAAAAAACCAAGTGTTTCTATTTTTTGAGCATCTATATCTGTGATTTCAAAAGTATCTTTAGAAATGCTAAAAGTGGGGAAATCTGGAAAACTTAGCGTAGCAATTACAAATCCTTTTCTAAACATAGGGGTACTGCTTACTGTACCCTTCCATTGGCTGTTTGTTTCATCTATTTTAGTTGAAATTCCTTCTATAACACTTATCGCTTCATAATTAAGGCCTTCAAATGTTATTTTCCATCGGGTAGATGCCTTAAACGTTTGTTTAAAATAGATACTTTTACCAGCTTTAAAATCTACCTTTTCTACAGATCCAGTAAATTTTGTTGTTGGAGTAGGTGCAAAGCTATCGCCAATAAGACTAGGTCCTATTTGTGCATCATCTTTGCAGGAACATATAGCTAAAGAGAATAAACTAAGAAATATTATGTTTTTAAAATTCATATCTATTAAAGTTTAAGGCTAAACAACAACATCCATTGATTGAAAGAGTAATTTGCTTGAGTAAAGTTTTTGTCGCTTGATTCTACAGATAAATTTCTAACAGATAAGTACATGTTGTCTGAAAACTGATAACGCATACCAAGTCCTAGTATAGATTCATTAGAGTTTACATTGTACACTATTGAAGGTGTTACATTTGCTGGAGCAATTAGAGATTCATTTCCTTTTGCTGCTAATGATTTAATGCCCACTAATACAAATAGCCTATTTACTACTTCAACATCTATACCAGCATCTAGCTGAAAACTTGTTAAATCTAAAGCTACAGAAGATACACTAAGACTACGGGTTGTTTTGTTGTATAAAGTACCAGCTGATAATTTTATCATTCTTTTAAAACCAATTAGCTTGTTTACATATAAATTTGCTTCCAAAGTATTATGTAGAAATTCCCTTTTTTTGGTAGTACTTACACCACTTACTTCAGACAAAATAGCTGTTTCCATTTTTAGTTCAACAATAGATGCAGAATCTTTGTAAGAAGCATCTAAATATACGCCGTTTCTGTTAGGAGTTGCTGTTCCATAAGGCAAGGCATTGCCATATTTTGGGTTGTATGCCATGAGTACAGGTGAAATAACAGGGGTGTAAATATTAGGGTCTGCAAGTAAGTCATATAGCTGTGCATTTCTAGAATTAAATGGGTCTTTTCCAACGCTAGTAAATAAATCTGGTGAATTTCCAAAATTTATTCTTTTGGATTGTGCTCCTGCAGATAAGAATTCTGCATTTGTTCTTGCATATTTTAATCCAATCTTAAAATGGTCTTTGTGTGTTTTAAATGTAGCTTTGGCACTAAAAAAGTTACCTTCTTTTTGTGGAGCCAAAACAAGATTTTTAGCAGCTGCCGCATCTAAATCTAAAGCTTTTCTTTCTTCAAACGTAGATAAACCACCTTCTGCAGAAAATTCTATACTGTTTTTATTTAATGGTAGTAGGTAACTTGCTTCTAAAGATGCTACACTATTTTTTATGCCACCTATTTCACGGTTTATTTTTAGTGCATCAAACAATTGTACTAAATTCAAATTTAGGTTGTAACTATTTTTATTAAACAAAGATGCTCTTCCTCCACTCAAAAAACGCATGGTTCCAAGAGAAGTAACCCTTGTAGTAAATGCATCAAAATGAACTCCTTTTTTGTTCATAGTATCTAATGAAATCCCAAAATCTACATGACCTCCATGTGACCACCAGTTGTTGCCAATATTAAAATTTTCATAATAGCTGTAGTCTTTTCTAATGTCAGAAAAAACAGAGGCTTCATTTATGTTTCCTTCTGCATTTGTATTGTACAAAGTATAGGGTGATAATTTTAAATAAATATCACCTAACTCATAATTTACAGTATTTGCAACAGTTCCTTTTAAAAATAATTGTCTTAACTGAATATTCTCCCAGCCATAAAACCCGCCAAGTGGAGCGTTCATTCTTATAACGGTACCAATTTCTGTTTTTTTGTTTGGGTTTATGTTTACCCTTAAATCAATTAAAGCATTACCAGAATTGCTTCTGTTAGTATTTACAGTGTCGTTTGCTAGTTTGCTTTCTTGAATAAGCCCCCTGCTAATAGCGCCAAATTTCACTATGTCTGTTTGTCCCAAACCTATTATTGAGCCACCCAATGTGAAGGCAAGTGTATATATTAGTTTTCTATTCATAATTTTTGTTTTTTAAAAGAATACTTTTAATTCTATTGTAGTTATTTGTCCGTCAAATTTCTCTGAAAGAAAGCTTGCATCTGCGAATGAGTAAAACTTCTGTCTCAGATATAAAAAT
>JAYVIQ010000056.1:0-3822 GCA_043770215.1 Cytophagales bacterium
CCCATTATTAGAAAATCAAGAGTGCGTATATGTCATCTATGATGAAAATGGCACATTAAAATGCGCCATAGAAAAAGCGTATTTAGAAGGTAAAGTACCTTATAAAAAGCCAATATCTTGCCATCTGTACCCTGTACGTTTGTCTAATTTATTGGATATGGTGGCCGTAAATTATGATTATTGGAGTATATGTTCAGATGCTTGTACTTTAGGCAAAGAACTGCAAGTACCTGTATACAAATTTCTAAAAGAACCTCTGATTAGAAGATTTGGAACAGATTGGTACTCAAAATTAGAGCAAGTAGCACTAACCATGGAAGCCTCTAACGAATAATAGGCGATGGAAAATTTACACAAAAATAATGCATGGAAGCTGTTTTTTCAAAACGGTATTCTAGTTCAAAACCATAATGATCACAAATAGATTTAATAATACTAAGTCCCAAACCAATGGAGCTTTTAGAATTTTCTGTTTTGTAAAACTTTGTAAACAAAAAACGAGTATTTAGGGCTGTTTCTATTCCTGTATTAGAAAACTCCACACGGTTTTCAAACACTTCTATATTTAAGACTCCGTCTGTTTTTCTGTTGTGCCTTATGGCATTTTGGATAAAATTTCTAAACAATATAGTAGCCAAGGTACTATTTATATTCTGATAGCAAGGTGCGTGTTGTACAAATGAAAAATAAATATTTTTCATCTTCAATTGTTCTCTTCTATCTTCTAACAAATTGTCTATAAGATAATTAATGTCTACAATTTCTAGTTTTTTAAACTGGCTGTTGTCTATTCTAGACAGAAGAAGTAGATTTTGATTCAGTTTAGAGAGTTTTTGGACATAGGATAGGATTTGATTTATTTTTATAGCATCCTCTTCTTTTAAGTCTTGGTTTTGCATCAACATTTCTGCTTCGTTGGCAATAACAGACAATGGAGTTTGGTACTCGTGAGAGATGATATCTATAAATTCTTTTTGTACAAAGTATTCTTTATTAATTCTTTGTGTCATGGTATCTATACTTTGGTTTAAGTTTTTAAATTCATCTATATTGGTACTAGCAAAGCCTTTGTAGCTTTTGCCAATTTGATAATTTTCTAAGCTAATTAATATTTGCTTGAAAGGAGACCATATCTTGTCTGCAAGCACTCTATTTAGTATAACAAATGCTAGGCTAATAAACAAAATCAATAAAAACACTAAAATACTAATGCTGTACAAAAGAGTTGTATTCTCAACCAACGATTTTCTAATTCTAAGACTATAATTTTTACCTGCAATTTTTTGGTTTGTAAGCAGTTGTCTAAAAGGTTCGTACTGGCTTTCTATGGGATCAAAAATACTAATTGTACTGTATTGATCTCTAATAATAGAGTCAGCGCTTATTTCTTTTACCAATAGCTCATCAGACAACTCATCTTCTATGTAATAATTTTCTATCTGATTGGATTTTTTTATAATTCTGGTATGTTCCAGCTTGAGGGTGTTATCTACATGTCTGCCGTTGAAATTTCGTATAATAAAGTAAAAAAATACCATAGTGACCAAAACTATGGGCAATGCAAGAATAAGATAATTGTAAGAAGTTCTATTTAAAAGTTTCATATTTTTTTAAACAAATACCCCATTCCGTAAACAGTACTTATATAATCTACGCCTAGTGCGTTTTTCAATTTTTTCCTAAGGTTTTTTATTTGAGCATACAACAATTCAAAATCTTCTGTCATATCCATATCATCGCCCCACAAATGCTCAGATATAGATGTTTTAGACATTACTCTATTGGCATTTCTCAGAAAATAAAGCAATAAGTCATACTCTTTATTAGAGAAAAAAACTTCATTGCCAAGTATTCTTATGGTTTTAGAACTTAGGTCTACTGCTATTTCATTTACCACCAATTCATTAGTGGTATTAAAATTTTTTCTTCTTATAATTGCTTTAACTCTGGCATTTAGTTCCGATAAATGAAACGGCTTAGTAAGGTAATCATCAGATCCCATTTCCAAGCCTTTTAATCGATCATCCAAACCATTTCTAGCAGATAAAATGAGTATACCCGTATCTGATTTTTTTTCTTTTATCTCATCTAGCAAATCAAATCCTAAACCATCTGGCAGATTTAAATCCAAGATAATACAATCATACTGATGCAAATATATTTTTTCAGAGGCTTCTCTAAAAGTACTTGCTGTTTCGCAAAGACATTTTTCTTTCTGAAAATAATTTACAATGGATTGCAAAATAGCAGATTCGTCTTCTATTATAAGTAATTTCATATGATTGTTTTCATTGTATTTTGGCACATTCTAGACAAACCAAATTCATTATGTACTTGATTTCAAATGCTTTGATCCTAAACAATGGGTACTAAAGCAATAGTAATTCCAAAATATAAAAACCAATTCTGAAAAACTTTTAAAAAGATCTAAGCAAAGACTTATTTGCTTTTTCTAAGGAACGCATTGGTTTTAAAAGAGTTACTTTCATATTTTTTTTCAATATCTCTCCCATATTACGGCATTTGAGAAAAGATTCATCTTTGTGGTATTGGGCCAATTCTGTACGTAATTTTGTGACTTTTTCTATGGTAGATATTTGGTCTTGAGACATAATGTCTATCAAATCTTTTACTCTGTATCTAGAGGACCTTAATCTTTTGGCAATTAGTACCCGTTCTTCTTTTTGGTATTGGTAGGTAGCTTCTTTTCCTATGTGCTTAATACATAACCTTACTGCTGGATAATTCTCTTTAAAAAACTGAGGCAAATACATATTTTTTTTACCTTCATAGCATTGCTGATCAAAATCTATGGCACGTATTCTATATTGTGCTTCTTCAAAGTCTGGAGTTATATCTACCACATAATTATAGGACCTCATATCTCCTAGTAGGCGTACAAAACATCTTTCATTAAACTTTATAAACTCTTTGGCTATACGTATTAGGTTTATATCACTATCTGTAAAATAATGCTTTATAAAATCATCTCCTGGTATACCGGGTATATGGTCTTCTATAAGGGTATTTTCATCTGTAATATAATTTATTTTATTTGGGGATAAAATATGCTCTAACTCCAAGCCATAGACTCTATTGGCATCTGCTTGTTTTACATAATAGTACCCATAATTGTCATTCAGAATATTTTTTAGTCTTATTCTAAAGGGTTTTGTGTTTCCAAAAGTACAATACTCTACACGCTCTACAATAAGATGCTCGCATACAGAGAAATCGCTATCCATATACAATACAGCATATATTTTTCTTAGTCCTTCGTATATTTCTTCTATATCTTGTGGATTATAAAGTACTGTTTGCCATAAAGTATCTTTGCCTTTGCTGTCATAGATTGGGGCAGAGTACGTAAAGTGAATTAGGTCTTGATAAGAAATAGGAACTTTTAATTCTCTACTGTAAATGCTAAGGTATTTACGCAAGGCAGGTGTTATCTTAAAAGGTGCTTTTTTCTTAGAGATGTACATTTTTAGATTTTTTGCTTTTCTATCTATTTTAAATTTTGAAATAAAATATTAAACCAATAGCTCATCTATTCCTTAGTACAAAGTAGTGAAAAACAGTTTAGTATACAAAGTAAACACAAGTTTAAATTAGCTAGGAATAGAAATCAGAAAACAATGAATAAAAAGCATTCTATAAAGATAGGCTTCTTTGAATGTTTTATCTTTTTCTTTGGACAAACCCTGCGGGACACGCTATACACCAATGTCGTTAAGTTAAGTATTAAATTCCTTTGGAAGTCATAGCTTTATGCCTTCTTCTACTTGAAGTTTCGTATCTTTTAAAACTCCGATTGGGTCG
>JAYVIQ010000057.1:0-25395 GCA_043770215.1 Cytophagales bacterium
GTGATTTTGGGCGAAACCCTATCGGGTCAGGCTCTACGCTCTCGCTTTTGTTGCAGAAAAAGCAACAAAGAGCTCCGCTTCGATCCTTTTCGCAAAAAATAATATTTACTAGTATCATTGCGGATATTCACACATTTTTTCTAAAATTTAAAATTATTAACAAAAAAAGAAAAATTATTAATATTTTATTTATATTAGTAAGTATGAAAAAAAATATTTTTGTTTGCATCTGCTTTTTAAGCTTCTATTTTAGCACTTCATTAGCTCAAAAATATGGAGTAGCTACGCATTTTGATTCTATTTCAAGACCTTATGGTGGTTGTGGTGTATCGCCAGATTTAGTAGAGAGTGAAAATTATGTTGCTTTAAATGTATTTAGTAAACCTAATATTGTTGGTGGTACAGATTATCCAAGGCCTATTTTAGAAGAAGACAAAGAGGTAATGGGTGAATTTAACAATGGTTTAAACTGTGGAAGATGGGTAAAAGTTACCATTTTAGATGATTGTGTATACTCAAGCAACAGTGTTGTACTAGAGGATAAATTTTGTAGTAGTCCATTTATCTGGAAAGCAGACCAGTTTTCTGGTGCTGAATTATACATGATAGTCACAGACGCTTGTGGAGATAATAATCCTTATTGCAGACAAAGTAAATACCATTTAGACATAAGAAAAGAATCTTTGAACAAATTCAAAAAAAATGGAGAAGAAGTTTCTGATATGTACCCTACGAAATTTAATAATAGAAAAATTGTATGGGATTATGTAACTGCTCCTAATTACACAGGTGACATTAAAATACATTTTTTGAAAGACACCCAAAGATACTGGGCCTCTATCACTATTACAAACTTACAAAACGGCATACATAAAGTAGAACAAAAAGTTAATGGGAATTGGGTAACATTAAAAATGAACAGTGATATGGGACAAGCATATTTACTGAGTGACTTTACCCCGCCTCATACCATTAGAATTTACGATGCAAATGACAAGCTGATTAATGATGGGCGTGAATACAAATTCGAAAATCCATGCTATACCAATACATGTACCAACATAGAACCAATTTCATACCAAAAAACTGATTGTTATGGCGTTATGGGCGGAAATGCTATAAAAGATAGCTGCGGTACTTGCGCAGGAGGAACAACTAATATTATCCCTATTCTTGATAAGAAAAATTGTTCTATAACCAACATAAACTTAAATTCAGAAATAGAAACAATAAGTTTTTTCCCAAATCCTACCAATGATAGGATTTACATTTCTAGTTTTTCTGATTGGACTATATTATCTATAACTGGTAAAACCATAAATGTTGGAACTGGCAGAGAAATTAATATGGAAAACCTACCTAATGGGATGTATGTAGTTCAAGTAAATGGAAATAACTACAAAATATATAAAAATTAATTTCAAAAAATTAAAGTTTATCTACCAAATCAAAAACGTTGATATTAACTTCAACATATGCAAAATTGCTCGTAGGAGCATTTAGTCCAAGTGCAGCTGTTTGCCTTTTTAATACAAAATCACCATTTGTAAAATGTGTGTACCCTACATTTGTATCTATAAGTTTAGCAATGCTAAACCTTCCTCTAATATCTAATCCATGACCCAAAAAGCGACCACTATTACCCGTAACATCTCTATTTTTATTGCCATTCAATAAATTATTAAATCTATCTGTACCGCTTGCTAACCAGTAATAGCTATAGCCACCATCAACCTTAAAACCTTTAATGGGCTCTAACTCTATTTTTATTTTGGGTGTAATTATGTTTTCAGGAATTATATAATCATCTGATGACCATGGTCTTGCAAACCCATAAAAACGCTCGAACCTATTTTGAGTTTTGTCAGAGGCATTTTTATCACCGCTAACATGACCGTAAAATATACTTACTCTAGGTTTCCATTTGTACTGATTGAATTTGTACCCAAATTCAGATGTAAATGCAAATGCATGTATTCTTTGCCCAGCATCACTACCAAATTGTCTAGTATATGTAATGTCATAATTTAAATGCTTTGCTCCTAACCACCCATAGATTCTAAGGCCTGGACTATGCACTAAACGATTTTTAAAGGCATTAGTTGCCATAGCCTTTTGACTCAATCCTAAATAATATGGCTCAATAGTTATACTTTCTGACCACTTTCTCCAATGCCATATTATGGCCCAAAAGTTTTTGTCAGAAGATATCTCATCTATGGTAGAAACTTTTCTATTGATGGGTTTTAAAGCCAATACATCTAAGGACCATGCATTTTTATCTTGACCTATGGCTCCACGAAAACCCATAAAATTATTTGTTGTATTTCTCCATTGATTAGACCCTATTAAACGTCTATCCAAAAACTCAAATGCTTGCCTTCCAAATCTTAAAAAAACAGGCCTTTCATTGCCAAAAAAGTCTTTGTTTAAAAATTTTTTAAAGTTCAGCTCTCCAAACGCTTGTATTAGGGCGGCTCTATTAAAATCTCTATCGTCTTTAGAAAATTTACCATTTACTCTGTGTGCATCTTCTAATTCAATTACAAATCTAAATGGATCTATTATATTTTTAACTCCCAAATATACCCTTGTTCTAAGCAAAAAAGGGACGTCTGTTGTTAAATAGGCACGTCTTATGTCGTTTTTTCGGTACTCAAAACGTGCTCTATAATCTAGCCCAAAGTCTAAAAAATTAATATTTTTAAATGACTCAAGTCCTGTTTGAGACAAGTTTTTTACATAAATGGGAGGGTCAGATTCTCTTTTTGTACCATAAGACCCTGCCTCTACATAATATGTTTTTTTAAGAATTTGAGCAAGTATTTCTTTCTTTGTAGTATCAACCTGCCCATGAGAATAAAAAAAATTACCAAAAAAGATAAAAAGGAAGGCAATTATTTTAAATGGTGTAATTCTACTCAAAGTGTTTTTTTTGTAAATGTAAACTATTTAAATTTAAAAAAGCTTAGGAATCAACTCCCTAGCTTACTAAAATTGGAAACTACTAGTTTTATATCTAAAAAAATAGTGTATTCTTTAGCGTATTGATAATCGTTTATTGGCTTTGCTGCGCTACTAGGCGAAATTATTCCAGGTTTAATTTTCGGTAATTTTATATCATATTGATTTAGATATCCAACCCATGTTTTTTTACCAAAAAGAACATCAAAACTATTTCCTATTGATTTCAATCTTTTATCAACAAATAAAATAAAGAATGGACTTAAAAAAAAGTAGACTAAACTAAAAAAAACATCGAATAAACGTTTGTTTCTAATGTTTGATTTAGAAGAAATATTTAGTTTAATATCAATGGTGTACAAAGCTCCTTGAGTATTTTTAGAATTACTACCAATTATGTAGTCACTTTTGTCTGGCACAATTTTGTACTCCACAGCGGTATTTAATGCTACCATAAGCTCTATAATTTTATTAGCAGAAACATCTTTTGAACAAAAAATAAGTTCTTCTATGTCATGAATAATAACTACTTCCGATATTTTAGAAATATTACCTAAATGTTTTTTTATGTGTTCTACACTCTGAGTGATAGAAACAAAACCAATGACTTCTACGTTTGCTTTTATGTCTGCCAACAACTCAAATACACGTTTGACTTCTGCATCATCTCCAACAATGGCTACTTTTTTAGGTTTTGCTTTGCTTAAAATCCAAGTTTTGTTTTGTACATAATGTGTTATCCATCTACTAATTGTCAGTTCAAAAAAACTGATACTGCCTCCAATGACAATTATTACCTTAGAAAATCTGTATTCATCAAAAAAATTAGAAGCTGCAGAGATTAATAATGTTCCAACTAGTGCACCTCTAAGTATTTTCCATAAATCTATCGGTTTGTCATTACCACCACTTAAGTGATTGGTTATAAGCCAGGTGATAATATACAAAGGAACAGCTACCCCAATAAATTCAGGTGGATAGTCTACAGAAACAGGCTTGTAATTTGACTCCCAATAATTTTTAAATACATACAATCCCAAAAAGATTAAACCTGCATCTAATAAAGTTTGAAATGTGTTTTTTATAAAATTTATGCTAATATCTACACTTGCTTTTAAGTAAATGGCTATATAGATTAAAAAAGTAAACAACTTAGCATTTTTGGTACTAAAATGTTTCTTGGCAAAAATGATCATTGCATTATAAAACACAAAAACGTAATTTATGGATGTTTTTTTTGTACTTTCTCCTTTGTAATGAATTATTTTTGCTTCAGGGTAATAAAAATTCTTGTAGCCACCCTGCGTTATTCTATAAGACAAATCTATGTCTTCTCCGTACATAAAATACTCTTCGTCTAGCAGACCTACCTTTTCTAAAGTTTGTTTGCGCGTCATCAAAAATGCTCCTGAAAGCACTTCTACTTCATGAGTGAGGTTTTTGTCTAAGTAGCCCAAATGATATTTACAAAATTTTTCTGATTTTGGAAACAAACTTGCTAAACCAAATATTTTATAAAATGCTACTATAGGGGTAGGAAGACCTCTCTTAGATTCAGGTAAAAATGCTCCTGCACCATCTACCATGTAGACTCCAAGTCCACCTGCTTCTGGGTGAGCCTCCATAAATGCGCAACATTTAACAAGTGTGTCCTCCTCTACTAAGGTGTCTGGATTTAACAACAAAACAAACTCTCCTTTAGTTTTTCTTAAAGCTAGGTTATTTGCCTTTGAAAACCCCAGATTTGAACCACTTTCAATAAGTATAAATTCTGAAAATTTTTCTTTTACCATCTCTACAGAACCATCCACAGAATTATTGTCTACAATCAATACTTCTGCATCTAAACCGGAAATAGAGCTTTTGACACTTCTAAGGCATTGTTCTAAAAAAAAACAAACGTTGTAGTTTACAATTACGATGGATAGTTTCAAGAGAATTATTTATAGGCTATTCTTGTTTGTATACTTCTTCCTAGTGTTACTTCATCAGCATATTCTAATTCACCCCCAATAGGTATGCCTCTTGCTATGGTAGACATTTGAACGCCAAATGAAATAATCTTTTTTGACAAATAAAAGGCAGTGGTATCTCCTTCCATGGTAGGGCTTAGCGCCAAAATAATCTCCTCAACCTCTCCTTTAGATAATCTTTTTACAAGTGAATCTATATTTAGCTCAGATGGACCTACGCCATCCATAGGAGAAATAACTCCACCCAATATGTGATATAGACCAAAATATTGATTGGTGTTTTCTATTGCCAAAACATCATTGGTGTCTTCTACAACACATACAATTCTATGATCTCTCTTAGGATTGCCACAGATGTTACACACTACGTCATCACTTATACAATGGCAGTTTTTACAATATTTTATATTGTTTCTAAGTTGAATTATAGACTCGCTCAGTTCAGTAGAAAAACTAATATCTTGTTTTAAAATATGAAGCACCAACCTTAGAGCACTCTTTTTTCCAATGCCAGGTAGTCTTGATATTTCAGTAACTGCATTTTCTACCAACTTAGATGGGTATTCCATTATTCTACTTCAGCACTTAAACCACGTTCACAAAGAGCATTACGCATGGCTACAAGCTTGTCCCATCCGCCATGTTTTACACAGCACTTTCCTTTGTAATGAATCAACAATGTGCACTGCTCGGATTGTTCTGGAGTATGGCCACAAACTTCAATCAATACGCTTATTACAAAATCAAAAGAGTTTACATCGTCATTGTAAACTATTAAATCATGAACCGCAGAGCTTACTTCTTTTTCTTGTACTTGCTCTAGTAGATCAATATCTGGAAATGAACTCATATTAAAATTTTGTTTCATACAAAAAACTGTACTTTTAGTTTTACTAAAACAAATTTAATAAATTTGGCTCAAAAAAAGATATTTATTTTTAAAACCTACTCCTTTGAAGTCTTATAAATTAGAAAAAAGCTATATTTTTCAATTTAGGCTAATAAAATAAATTCATTCAAATGCCTTAAACAAGAATATCTACACTTTGTATAGAAAAAGAAACTAGTGTAAATCTAAGATTGATACACTAAAATTTTTAAAATGTAATAGGACTTAGAATACACTTTTTCTTTCTTTTTTAATTTATCCAAAACCTTTAAAGTAGTTTTGGCATCTTCTAAATCACCTAGAAAATATTGAGCTGCCACTTTTGTTTCTAAAACATCTACATCTTTTGTCTTATTTGAAAATTCATTTACGAGTTGTAAAACTTCTATTTTTTTCTCTCCGTTTTCTATTAATCTTAGAGCCAGATACAATGATTGATTCTTTGAAAATTGATTTGATAAGCTATCAGATTTAATTTTTGATTGTACTTGATCAAATTTGTCTTTACCTAACAAATAAAAAACATCCATTTTAGATAAAAAAACCGGACTTTGAGTATAAAAATTTTGCTTATACTGTTCAAACTCAAAAGCCTTATTTTCTTCTCCAAAACTTAACGATTTAAACAACTGAGAACCGATTTCACCTTCTAAAAGAATACTCTCTTTTAACTTTATTATATAGTCTTTTCGTGCCTCTAAGTACTCAAGCATATTGGTGTTTTTTTGTTTCATTTTAAAACTTTCTATTTCGTTCATTAACTGAGTTGCCGTTTTGTAGCCAGGGGCTGTTCTTACTAAATTGCCTCTACTGTCTAAATAAACAATGGTTGGCAAGCCTGTTACATTGTGTTTTTGAGCAAAAGCTATTCCGTCTCCTTTTTCTGAGTTAAGCTTTAAAGCTATCATGTTTGCGTTTACAAAATTTGATACTTGAGAGTCTTTAAATGTAGAAACATCCATTTTTTTACACCATCCACACCAATCAGCATAGACATCTACCATAATATACTTTTTAGTGGTTTTTGCTTCAGCTAGGGCTTTGCCTAAATCTTCAAAAATAAAATTTACCTGAGCCCATGATTGGGTAAAAAAAACAGAAAATAAGACAACAAGAAACTTTGCTTTCATAATAAATAAGGGCTTTAGCAGTAAATTATACTTTTTTGTAGACACAAGTTAAAATAAAATTGATTAAAAAAATAAAATTCCTTATCTTTGCAGGCTAATTGTAAAAATATAGACAATGGAATTGAAAAATTACGAAGCAGTATTCATTTTAACTCCCGTTTTATCTGATGATCAGATGAAGGATGCTGTAAGCAGATTCAAAAGCGTTTTGAAAGATTCAAATGCTGAGATTCTGAATGAGGAAAATTGGGGCCTAAAGAAATTGGCTTACCCAATCCAAAACAAAAAAACTGGTTTTTATGTATTGATAGAGTTTAAAGCTGAGGCTACTATTGTTGATAAAATAGAACTAGAATTCAGAAGAGATGAGCGTGTTATGCGTTTCTTAACTGTAGCTTTGGACAAGTACGCTGTTGCTTACAACATCAAAAGAAAAAAAGGATTTGGTAAAAAAGAAATCAAGGAGGCTTAATCATGACATTAGTAAACGTTCCTATAAACAGCGCTAAAATTGAAAACAGAAAAAAATACTGTAGATTCAAAAAAAGTGGTATAAAATACATAGACTACAAGGATCCAGATTTCTTGTTGAAATTCTTAAACGAGCAAGGTAAAATATTGCCAAGTAGAATTACTGGTACAAGTGCAAAATATCAAAAGAAAGTTTCACAAGCCGTAAAAAGAGCAAGACACATTGCTTTGCTTCCTTATCTAGCTGACGGTTTAAAATAATTGAACAATGGAGATTATATTAACTAAAGATATAAAAGGACTTGGTTACAAAAACGATACAGTTGCTGTAAAACCAGGGTATGGTCGTAATTATCTTATCCCACAAGGATATGCTATCATTGCTAACTCTACAAACAAAAAAGTTACTGCAGAAAACTTAAAGCAAGCAGCTCATAAAGCCGCTAAAGTAAAAGGAGAAGCAGAAGCAATTGCTGCAAAAATTGAAGCATTAACAATTGAAATTGGTGCTAAAATTGGCGAATCTGGAAAAATATTTGGTGCTGTTACTACACTCCAAATTTCTGATTCTTTAAAAAGCAAAGGAATAGAAATAGACAGAAAGAAAATTTCTATCCCTGCTGGTATCAAAGAAGCTGGTGAATACATAGCTGACATTGATTTACATAAAGAAGTTAAAACTCAATTAAAGTTTTCTGTGGTAGCAGAATAATTTCAATTAGATTTTATATAAAGCCAATCAATTTATTTGATTGGCTTTTTTTTACATTATTTTTAAACGCTTAAATTGAAATCTATTTAGAACTACATTTTATAACTTACTCAGTATTCTTCTAACATAAAACACATGAATTTTATAGTGTATATAATTCAAGGTTATTAATGTATCTCTTTAACTTTTTTAGTGAAACGCAGTTATTTTTTAAAAATGAACATTAATACGCAATTTACCGTTATAACTATGGAACAAAAAAAGAATGAAAAATAATATATTTATACTCATTATATCTTTAATTTCTATTCTTGGACGGTCTCAAAGCTTAAGTATAAAACAACCCGTAAAATACTTGGCATTGGGAGATTCTTACACTATTGGACAAAGTGTAAACTACCAAAATAGATGGCCAAGACAATTGTTTGACACTTTAAAATCCATTGGATATGAAACAGATACAATACAGTTTATAGCTCAAACTGGTTGGAGGACAGATCATTTAATTAATGCAATAAATCTAAAAAATCCTGATTCCACATATAACCTTGTAAGCCTATTAATAGGTGTAAACAATCAATACCAAGGAGTTCGTTTTGAGCAATATGAAATTGATTTCCCGAAATTATTGAGTAAAGCAATTGCATTAGCTGGTGGAGATAGCAACCAAGTCTTTGTAGTTTCTATTCCAGATTATGCCTACACACCGTTTGGTAAGGGCAATAGTGTTATATCTACCCAGTTACAAAAATACGATTCTTTCGCAAAAAAATATTGTGACTCTACTAAAATAAAGTTCTATGACATTACCCCAATTTCTAGAAAGGGATTACTAGATCCTACTTTAGTTGCTAGTGATGGATTGCACCCTAGCGCCAAACAATACAATGAATATGTTAAACGTATACTTTCAGACTTTAAAAATTTAGGTGTTACTAAAAAAAAAGAAGATAAATTAGATTTTTACCCCACCATTTGGAAAAAAAATGAAGTCATTACTATAAATAAAGAAATAAAAAATTGGGAGCTATATGACCTAAATGGAAGATTAAAATCTGAGGGGAAAAGTAGAATAATAAAATCTCCTAACATCGAAGGATTTTTTGTACTAAAAATATTTACTTCTGAAAATACATCTGATACTTACAGAATAAAAATTGAATAGTATAAAGGTTTTTATGTGTTCTTTACTAAATTAGACGTATGATTTCGACGTTAAATATTTCAAAAGAATCAAAAGTATGGATTTATCAGAGTCCTATTGCTTTTAATGTTTCTCAACTAGCTCTGATTAATAATGAATTAACCAAATTTATAGCTACTTGGGAGAGTCATGGAGTTGCTTTGCATGGAGGGTATGACATTATCTCTAATCAGTTTATACTTTTGGCCGTAGACGAGAAGACTAAAAATGCAACGGGCTGTAGCATAGATAAGAGCGTTTCTATTATAAAAAAGATAGAAACTCTTTTATCCATTAATCTTACAGATAAAGGATTAATTGCTTACGAAGTAGATGGCAATATAAAAACTGTAGATTTTAGAGATATTAAAACAAAAATAAATTCTGGTGAAATAGAAGAAAACACTACTATTTTCAATTTATCTATAAGTACCTTTTCTGAGTTAGAAACCAATTGGAGAATACATGCGAACCAATCTTGGCTCAAAAAATATTTCAATGCCTAGCTTTGATTGACAACATTTTACATTCTATAGAAATAGGATTCAAAACCAAGGTTACAAATATACCTATTTCTGAAAAATATATTCTAAACCTACTACCACTAGGGCAATCTAGACAGTTTGAAAAAAAAAGTGGTGAAATATTAATCTATGAAGATTTATTCCTAACCAATAAAGATTTTTACATTAGTTTGTTAAGCTCAAAACTTGGTCTAAACAACCGTATTTATGGCAGGCAATGTGAAGTGAAAATGATAGACAAAGACTTGTTCAATGAATTTTGCAATAAGTTTCATTATTTAAAAACAGGAAATTGCAAGGTACGTATAGGTCTTTTTTATGAAAATGAGCTTATTATGGCTGCAGGTTTTTCTAAACCAAAACTTATGTATAGAGATCACTTAAAGTATCAAAGTGCTTTTTTGATTCGATTGGTAACTAAACATGGAACTACTATAACCGGAGGTCTTTCAAAAATATTGAATAAATACATCATCACTGAAAATCCTGATGACATTGTAACTTATATAGATACTGATTTTTTTGATGGGGCTAGTTTTAAAGCACAAGGTTTTGAAGCATACAAAACATTAGAAAATTTAACATTTTGGTTGCATTTAGAATCTAAAACAAGATATAGTACAGACCAATTAATACATAAATTAAACCTAAAGGACACAGACTTTATTTCTACGGAAAATTTTCCAAAAGGATATATACCTATTTACAATCATGGCACCTTAAAAATGGTAAAAGTGGTTCGTACATCCAACTAATTTTAAAACCATATATATTCTGTTTTTAAAAAAATGGATAAAACACAACTACATATTAAAATATTTAAATTAATATAATAGCTTTGTATTAAATTATAAACGTATATAAAGTGAACATATTAAAAAAAATTACCACTTTGCTGCTCGCAAGTATCTTGTTTACAGGATTTACTCAAACAAAAGATAGAAAATTAGCCTTAGGTGCTATTGGCGGAGTAAGGAACTATCGTGGAGATCTTGGAAATGGTTTCTTCAATACCAAAAAAGACAATTTATCATTTTATGGTGGTTTATTCTTTAACCAATACATAAACAAATCATTTAATACCGGTATAGCCATTAACTATGGTAATGTTTCATACAAAAACGATAAAAATACGTTTTTACCCTCAAAATCAGGATTATTAGATGTGAGTAAAGTTGGTTTTAAAGGTGAGTTTTTAGATTATAATGTGAATTTAAAATACAAATTCAATAATGGATATCTTTTGAAAGAAGATGCTACTTTTGGTCCATTTGCTGGTTTAGGTCTAGGTGTTGCTCATGGTTTGAATATTAAAACAACTTTAGCAAATGGAACTAGTTTTAAACACAGAGATCTTGTACAAATGAATATACCAGCAACTGCGGGTGTAAGTATAAAAATTAGCCCAAGATTTTATGCTTTGGCACAAATTTCTTATAACTTCTTGGAGACAGATAAGCTTGACAGCATCAGAACAAGCGAAAGAAAAAAACATGATAAAATTTTATCTTATGGTATTGGAATAAGTTATACCCTAGGAAAAGAAAAAGATACAGATAAAGATGGTGTTGCAGACAAAGTAGATAAATGCAATGATACACGTCCAAACATAAAAGTAAATACGCTAGGTTGCGATTTAGATACAGATGGAGACGGTATTGCAGATGCAGATGACGTATGTCTAAATGAAAAGGGAACTATTAATGGCTGCCCAGATACAGACGAAGATGGAATAAAAGATTCAGAAGATAAATGTCCTAATGAAAGAGGTATTTTAACTTTTATGGGTTGTGCAGACACTGACGGAGACGGGATACAAGATTCAGAAGACGTATGTCCAACAACAAAAGGCATAACTGCTTTCAAAGGTTGTCCTGATACAGACGGAGATGGAATAAAAGACGCTGAAGACAAATGTCCAACAGCAAAAGGATTACCTAATTATGCAGGATGCCCAGATACCGATGGTGATGGCGTAATAGACATAAAAGATAAATGTCCAAAAATTACAGGTTTAGCTTCAAATAACGGTTGCCCAGAAGTTAATAAAGAAATAGCAATTAAAGCCGCCAAAAGTGCAAAAGCAATAAACTTTGAAACTGGGAGCGATGTAATTCTTAAAACTTCATACAAAGATTTAGATAACTTAGCTTCTATACTTAAATCTGAATTTAATTTGAAGGCCGAAATTCAAGGTCATACAGACAATACTGGCAACGTAGATAAAAACAAAGCTTTATCTCAAAAAAGAGCAGATGCTGTTAAGAAATACCTTATTGAAAAAGGAATAGAACAAACTAGATTGACAGCTATTGGATATGGTCAGGAAATACCATTACAAGACAACAAAACTGTAAGCGGAAGAAACGCAAATAGAAGAGTAGAATTCAAACTTAATTACTAAAATAATTTTATAGTTTCATACATTATAAAAAGCCAGTGAACCTATTTCACTGGCTTTTTTAGTGTTTACTTTTGTGAATATCCGTAATTCTACCAGTAGTGGAATTGAATAGTGATTTTGGGCGAAACCCTATCGGGCCAGGCTCTAGGTGTCGCTTTTTTTGCTGAAAAGCAAAAAAGAGCTCCGCTTCGATCCTTTTTGCAGAAAATAATAGGCACTGATATCATTGCTGATATTCAAATTTACTTATTACATAAGGGAACATTACCTATTAAAACACAAACCAATATCTTAAACATAAATCTATTTTAAAAATGACATAAAAATAGATTTAAAATATTAACAACGAAACCAATAATATAAGATTAATAGATAACAGTTTAAACAGAAAAGACAATAGATTAAAAATAAAAAAACTATTTCAGAACCTCCCAAGTATGATCGCTGAGCAGTTTTACAGATGCAACAAAATTTAATTTATCTGGCTTAGACCTACCCCACTCTTCTGGTGCAATCATAAATAATTTATGCACCCCTTCGGATTCATATAAATGATATTCGTTGCCTACAAAAGGTTCAAAAGATAGCTCAGCTAAATAAATTTTCTCACTTATTTCAACTCTTTTTTTAAGCTCATTTGCTTGGTTAACAAGTAGTTCTACTTGTTTTTGTATTTGAAAAAGTTGTTTGGCTGTTTGCTCATGCATGGCAGACAAAGCTCTAGATTTTAGTTTACCTTTGTCTTCTGCTTTTATAAGTGCACTTCCTAAACTATGAGGAAATGCAACTAGACCAGGATTTTCTACCATTTTGTCTAGTTCTAATTTTGTAAGCATATTATACTTCATAAACTTGTAACAGATTAAGTTGGTTTTTGTTTATATAAGAGTAAAAAAATATTAAAAAATGCATATACATTACGTATATGCACTTGTAACTAAATTCAAAAATCAACTTCAAATAGAGTTAACCTCCATTAGACGGTCTACTTTTTTTACTAATCCTTGTAACACTTTTCCTGGTCCACTTTCTGTGAAATTTGTTGCACCATCAGCTATCATGTTTTCTACACTTTGTGTCCAACGTACTGGAGCCGTAAGCTGTTTTACCAAATTTTCTTTTATTGTTTGAGGATCTAAAGAAGCTTTAGCATCTACATTTTGATAAATTGAACATGTAGGTTTTTTAATCACTACTGCTTCTATTGCTTTAGCCAACTCTTCTCTTGCAGGTTCCATCATAGGCGAGTGAAAACCACCACCAACTGGTAATTTCAATGCTCTTTTTGCCCCTGCTTCTGTAAACTTTAAAATAGCTTCATCTATTCCTTTATTACTTCCTGAAATCACTAATTGACCTGGACAGTTGTAATTTGCAGGTACTACATCTTCAATAGTTGCACAAATCTCTTCTACTTTAGAATCTTCTAGTCCTAAAATTGCCGCCATTGTAGATGGATTGATTTCGCATGCTTTTTGCATAGCTAAAGCTCTCTTATACACCAAGCTAAGTCCATCTTCAAAAGACAAAGCACCACAAGCAACAAGAGCAGAAAACTCACCTAAACTATGCCCCGCTACCATATCTGGTTCAAAATCATTACTTGTTAGTGCCAAAATAACAGAATGCAAAAAAACAGCTGGCTGTGTTACATTGGTCTGTTTTAGTTCTTCATCAGAGCCTTCAAACATCACTTTAGTAATTTCGAAACCTAAAATTTCATTAGCTCTATCAAAGAGTTTTTTTGCTTCTGTGTTAGTTTCGTACAATTCTTTTCCCATACCAGAAAATTGCGCACCTTGTCCTGGAAATACGTATGCTTTCATATCAATTGTTATTAATTAGACTATAAATATAGGCAGAATGTCCGAATTGAAAAAATCCAGATAGAATAGGCTAATATTAATTAGAATTCTAACCCAAAGAAAATTATAGAAATACTTCTAAAATTTTAGTAGTGTAACTTATTATTTTTTAAGTCCAGGACTTACTAATGAAGCAAAGCATTTTAGCAGATTTGTATCTTTAGTGGATTTTGAATAGATTTAAATGTTGTCATATTTGAAGCCTAATCCCCACATTAAAAAACTAAGCAATAAAAGATAGTGTTACAAATGCAATAATATGGATTTAAATTAAGAAATAACTCGTACCCTTTTTATAGTTTGCTTTTAATTAAAACATCTTTATGCTTGCATTTGTGAAATCTGAAAATTGCATTCATAAAAAAAGCCATCAATATTTTGATGGCTTTTTTTATAAAAAGTAATGATATTACTCTTTGTTTTTGATATCTTGAACTTCAAGACGTATCTCTTGAGCAATATTTTTTAAATCTTGCATTCCTTTTCTAATTCTAGTTCCAGCAGCTTGATTTTTTTTATCATAGAATTTTTCGAAGTCACCTTCTAATTCCATAATTAACGATTTTACTTGTTCAAATTTGTTCATTAGTATGTAGTTTATGTTGTTAACAATTTTTAACCAAATGAATATAGAACACTTTTTAATAAATTACAAATATTTTTTAATTTTCTACCACTAAATCTTTAAATGATTGGTCATAGAAGCCATTTTTTAGCTTTTCAGACAACTCTTTAAAGGTATTTATAGTGTAGTCTACATCTTCTGTTGTATGTGAAGCCGTAGGTATAACTCTAAGCATAATTATTCCTTTAGGGACTACTGGATATACAACAATAGAGCAGAATATACCATAATTTTCTCTCAAATCCATGATTATTCTTACAGCTTCTGTTTCATTTCCATTTAATATGACAGGAGTTACAGGAGATTGTGTAGTTCCAATATTAAATCCTGCGTCTCTAAATCCTTTTTGAAGCTTGTTTACAATTTTCCATAAATTTTCTTTATGTTCTGGTTGGCTTCTTAAAATATCTAACCTTTTTTGCATGCCTATTACCAATGGCATTGGCAATGTCTTTGCATAAATTTGAGATCTCATGTTGTATCTCAAATAATTTATCACTTGTTCATCTGAAGATATAAATGCTCCAATACCAGCCATAGATTTTGCGAAAGTAGAGAAATAAACATCTATGCCATTTTGTACCCCTTGCTCCTCTCCAGTACCAGCTCCTGTTTTACCCATAGTTCCAAAACCATGAGCATCATCTACCATTAATCTAAAATTAAACTTCTTTTTAAGTTCTACTACCTCTTTCAGCTTTCCTTGGTTTCCAGACATGCCAAAAACACCTTCTGTAATCACAAGTATAGCTCCACCAGACTCACCCGTAAGTTTAGTTGCTCTTTCAAGTTGTTTCTCTAAACTTTCTATATTGTTGTGTTGGTAAACAAAGCGCTTGCCTATATGTAATCTAAGTCCATCTATGATACATGCATGTGATTCAGCATCATAAACTATAACATCTTTTCTATCTACCAATGCATCTATTGCTGATACAATTCCTTGATATCCAAAATTCAATAAAATACAATCTTCTTTTTGGGTAAATTCAGCTAGATCTGCTTCTAGTTTTTCGTGAAGTGTGGAGTTACCAGACATCATTCTGGACCCCATTGGATACGCCAATCCGTAATCAATAGACCCTTGAGCATCTGCTTTTCTTACTTCTGGATGGTTTCCCAAACCTAAATAATTATTCAAACTCCAGTTCAAAACTTCTTTACCTCTAAACATCATTCTAGGTCCTAATTCACCTTCTAATTTTGGGAAAGTAAAATAACCATGGGCAACTTTGCTATGTTTTCCTAGAGGACCTCTATCTCTTAATAATTTTTCAAATAAATCAACTGCCATATTTGTATCTGTTTTACGGAATCTGTATTTTTTTTTCAAATTTCCACAAATATAACATAAATAGGGCAAATTTTATACGATTTCTACATTTGAAATTACCAATTAAAACTTAAAAATTAAAATAAATGATTTCTTTTGGCTAAAGCCTTATAAATTAGTAATTTTAGAAATATTAATTTTGTATTTTAACAATATTAAATGATGAAAAAAACTAAAAGTCTTATACTAATATTTATATTAAGCTTATTTTTTAATAGCTTTTTATTTTCTCAAGATGAACAATACCAAGAAGCTTTAAAACATATATCTGAACTAAACAGAGTCAAAGCTTATGAAATTTTGATTGATATAATAAAAAAGCATCCTAATTTTTCAGAGGCTCACTACCAAACAGGTCTTATAAACACGTATTTCAATAGAGATGATGAGGCACTTGCTAATTTTAATAATGTTCTTTCACTTAACAAAGCAGAAGTTTTAAATGCTAGTTTTGAGCTAAGTAAACTATACATCAAAAAATCTGAATACAACTCTGCATTGCTTTTATTAAATAGTGTTATAGAGAAAGATGTTTCTAATGATAAAGCTCTCTACGAAAGAGCTAGAATAAAAAACATAATGCTTGACTTTAATGGAGCTAGTAATGATTTAACTACTGCTATCTTATACAATCCCGCTGATTATTTGTATTATTACCAAAGAGGTCTTGCACTTATTGAGTTAAGAAACTTCCCAGGGGCTATTCAAGATTTTGATAAAGTTATAAACAACATAAAATCAACTCCTGAGTTAGAAACTGGTTATTTTTATAGAGGTTATGCATACTACCAAGAAGGTTTAGATCCAAAATATAGAGGACACAAAGGACTTTTTCATAAATGCTTATCAGATTACAACATGTGTATTGCTTTAGACAAAAATGATGAAGCCGCTTATTTCAATAGAGGTGAGGCAAATATGGCCCTAAACAATTACATAAATGCAATCAGTGATTACAAACATGCTTTATTATTAAACCCAAAAAACTATGATGCTCTTTACAATAAAGCTATGTGTAACTATTCTTTAGGTGAAATAGAAAGTGCTGTTGTAGACATGAAAAAACTATTGGTTCAAAATCCAAATTTTACAGATGCCTATTTTCAATTAGGAGTATGGAGCTATGAATCAAACCAAACTAAAGAGTCTATTGCTTATTTCACTAAACTAATTTCGTTAGAAGAAGTTCACTCTGATGCATATTTATTCAGAGGTTATGCATTTTTAGATGAAAATAATATGAAGTCTGCATGCCAAGACTGGGTAGTAGCAGATAAATTGGGAGATAAAGAAGCTCACAAAGACATAATAAAATACTGTAGTAGCATAGGAAAAAAATAATGTTAAATCATTTAGATAATAAACGTGTTATACTGGCTTCCTCTTCACCGAGGAGGTCTTTTTTATTAAATGAAATTGGAGTTAAACATATAGTTAGAAAAATAAATTTCGATGAAAGTTTTCCAAAAACAATGCCTCCATTAGAAGTTTCTTTATTTGTATCAACTAAAAAAAGCGAACAAATTTTGGAAATTGAAGATAATGATATTTACATTTTTGCAGATACAGTTGTTGTTTTAGAAAATGAAATTTTAGAAAAACCAAACAATAAAATTGAGGCTTTAAAAATGCTTTCTAAGCTATCAAATAACACACATCAGGTAGTAACTGGGGTTACACTACTATCAAATCAAAAAAGAATTAGTTTTAAGGACGTTTCAAAGGTACACTTCAAAGCAATAAATGAAAAAGAGATAGAACACTACATAGATTCATACAAGCCTTTTGACAAATCTGGCTCTTATGGCATTCAAGAATGGATAGGCATGATTGGAATAGATTCTATTGAAGGTTCTTATTTTAATATAATGGGATTACCTACCCACAGAGTGTATGAAGAGCTATTAAAATTCTAACTCAATTTTGATTTTAATAAATGATACTCCACTAAAGGTGAAACATTGTCATACATTATTCTATAGACGGCTTCACAGATAGGTAAATCTAATTTATTTTTATCTATGACATGTTTTAAACTTTTTATGGCATAATAGCCTTCCGCTACCATTTTCATTTCTATTAATGCAGATTTAACAGTATATCCTCTTCCAACCATTGTACCCAATGTTCTATTTCTGCTAAATTGAGAATAGGTTGTTACTAGCAAGTCTCCTAAATATGGCGATCTACTTAAATCTCTATCAGCACCAGGATACAATTGGTTTAAAAAAATAGCAATCTCTTGCATAGCATTTGAAACTAGTACTGCCTGAAAATTATCTCCAAAATTGATGCCATAAGAAACACCGCATGCTATGGCGTACACATTTTTCATTATGGCTGCATACTCTATGCCTACAACATCAGATAGTACAGATACTTTTGTGTAAGATCCGCTAAAAAAATTTAATGCTTCTTTAAAATTTTCTTTGTCTATGGTTCCTAATGTTAGGTAACTTTGTTTGCCCATAGCTACTTCTTCTGCATGGCAAGGACCAGAAATGATTGCAATATCCTTTTCTTTTACATTAAAATATTGTACTAAATAATCAGATACTAAAGCATTATGCTCTGGTATCATCCCTTTTATGGCAGTAATAATTTTTTTATTTTTAAAAACGTCTTTTGGTAAAGTATTTAAAACATTTAACACATAAGCTGCTGGTACAGCAAATAAAACATAATCACTTTTTAAAACTATATTTTTGACATTTGTACTAGGCTTTACAAATCGCTTATCAATTAAAACAGAAGTAAGGTAATTAGGATTGTGCCAAAATGTTTTGATGAAATCAACATCCTGTTCTTTTCTAACCCACCAGCGCGTTTCTATTTTATTCTCTGTCAAAAGTTTGATTAATGCCGTAGGCCAGCTACCGCTACCAATTACCGCTACTGAAGGAAAAGATTTTTTTCTTGAAATCACTCTAAGTGTTTTATTTTAAACAAAAATAAGAAATAATTACGCAGCTACACACCTAAAATTATTTATTTTACACAAGACTAGCTTAGTTCTCTTTTTTAAATGTTTTTAAAACAAAAAAAAGGCATTTTAAATAATTTTGTCTTAATATTTTATCAGAAAAATCAAAAGCACAATACTCAATTCTTATTTTTAGGTGGGTACCCGTAATTGTACCAATAGTGGAATTGACTAGTGATTTTGGGCATAACCCTAACTGGTCAGGCTCTATTTCTAGCTTTTCTATCTGAAAAGAAAAAAAAGAGGTCCACTTAGATCGTTTTCGCAAAAAAATTATAGGTTCTGGTATCATTGCGGATATTCACATATTTTCATTAAAAAAATACTTACAAATTATTTTAGAACCTTTAATTCTTTTTACAAAAAAAATCAACTATTATGATTAATTTAATGTTTTGAAACAAAATGAAAATAATAAAGAATGAAAAATTTATTTAATCTAAAAAAAATATTTGCGTTAGGTATAATCATGCTATTTGGTTTATCTTGTAAAAAAGAGTCTGATGAACTTACACCTAAGACAAAAGCAAAATCAATTTTAGAAATTGCTAAAGAAAATCCAGAACTTTCTATTTTTGTAGAAGCACTTAAAAAAACAGGATTAGATACATTATTAAATCAGCCAGGTACTTACACTATTTTTGCACCCAAAAATTCTGTTTTTGGTGACAACTTTAGTGTTGGAAACACTAGCAAAGAAACTTTAACAAAACTAGTATCAAACCATGTTATAGGAGCTATAAATTTGGCCTCAAGTTTTAAAACTGGTTACATAAAGACTTTTTCTGAAGGTCCTGGAAGAAACAAAATTAGTATGTATATAAGTTTAGATGCTAACCCTGGATCTGTAACTTTAAATGGTAAAAGCAAAGTTATACCAGCAGATATAGTTGCCTCTAATGGGGTTATTCACTATGTAGATGGTATTATTTCTGTCCCTACTATTTTTGATCATGCTAAAGCAAACCCTGAAGCCTTTAAATCTTTGGTTTCTTATTTAACTAGACCTTCTCAGAAAGGAGTCTTAAAACTTATAGACACAGTTGCTACATCTGTTAATCCATATACTTTATTTGCCCCTACTAATGCTGCTTTTGATCTTGCAACGGGTGACAATGGATTTGCTAAAGGTGCTAGCGATGCTCAAATAACTGAATTGTTGAGGTATCATATTGTAAAATCAAATGTTATTTCCTCTTCTTTGACAGATAAACAAAGTATTACTACTGATTTGAGTCAAAAAATTGCTGTAGCCTTAGATATAACTGGCATCAAAATTAAGGATCAAGCCAATAGAATAAATACTATTGGTTTAAAAGATGTTCAAGCAAGCAATGGTATAATTCATGTTGTAAGTACTGTTTTTCAACCAAAATTTAATGCAAGGTAACATTTTAAATACAATAATTAAGTGTAGCATACGTATGCTACACTTTTTTACTCCAAAAAGTTTCAGTTAAAATACTTTAATGTCATTGCATGAGGTTAAATTTAAAATTTAAAAGTGGTAATTCTTTGGTTTACTCTATTGTAAAAACATTGAGTTTCTTTTGCATACAATTATTTTATAAAAACACGTATTTTAAGGGAATTATAAACATCCCTAAAAACGCTGGTATTCTTTTTGCGCCAAACCATCAAAGTGCTTTTTTAGATGCGCTAATGGTGTCTCAAATGCTACCCTCTCAGAATAGATTTTTGATTAGAGCAGATATTTTTAAAGGTAAACTAGTAAAAAAAATACTTAGCTCCCTAAACCTATTACCCATTTATAGATTATCTGATGGCAAAAAAAACATGGATAATAATGAAGCTATTTTTTTAGCGGCAGAAGAATCTTTGCATAGAAAAGAAACCATTGTTATTTTTCCAGAAGGAAATCAATTGGCTAGTTGGCAACTTAGGCCTCTTAAAAAGGGATATGCACGCATTGCTTTTGGCACTTTAAAAAAAGAAAATACTGACTTAGATTTATACATTGTACCTGTTGGCATAAATTACTATCACTTTGTAGACTACAGATCAGATTTAGTGGTAGAATTTGGTAAAGCTATACATATAAATGACTATCAAAATTTATTGTATCAAAATGAATCTAAGGCAATCAATGCAATTAAAAATGACTTATCTACGTCTTTGTCAGAACTTATTTTTGATATAAAAGACTCCTTAAATCATGAAAAAATAAAAGCTGTTTCATTTTTACTATCCCATCCTAAATTCAATTTAGAGCAAGATTTTGAGCTAAAAAAAACATTCTTTAATGCCTGTAATACAGATTTGACAAGCTCTAAAATAGCTTTTGAAGTAAATGATGTTTATTCCCTATTAGAGACTAATGGAGTAAATGCCGAAGATTTTTCTATAGCCCGAAAATCAAAAATTAATTTATTCTTTGTACCGATATTTTATCTCACTTATTGGTTTGCTAAATTCATACATTCGCCAGTTTTTTTATTAATAGAGAATCTAATCAATACTAAAGTAAAAGACCCTCACTTTTATGCTTCTATTAGGTTTGCAGGTAGTTTTATTTTATTCCCTTTGTATTATGCTACGGGGCTATTTATACTTACTGTATTGTTCTCATTTGGTGTTGCTAGTACTTTTCTTATGGCTACTGCTATTGCTTCTTATTTTGGCATTTTGGCTGGAGATTCTATAAAGTCAAGAAAAAAAAGAAAAGCAATAGAATCTATAACTGGTGATTTTGATGTATTTGACAAAAAAATATATGACAAGGTCCAATTAATACTGGATAAACTAAAGTAAGAAGCTTCAATTTTTACTCTTCATATATTTTTATTTATACAGGCTGTAATTTAAATAATCATCATCAAAATTTTTAAATTTAACTAAAGGGGGATTAAAATTTGAAAAATATGAAATACTTCCTTCTCTATTGTAAGGTACATAACTCATTTTTTTTTCTAAATCTGTTTGCAAATTTGAAAGATAAAGATTGTAAATATCGCATCGGATAGCTGCTGATTCTAGAATTTCTTGCTGAGATTGGTTTAAAAAGTTTTTAGGTAAGCTACCCGTGTATTTAAGTGCAAAACTAGCTGCGGCAGTCAAATCTTTAGATTTAGAGTACTTAATGGCATTTTTATAGTGTTGTATGAATGGTGTAATGTCTTTATTTTTTGATTCTTCGTGTCTATTGGAAGAAAAATTAAATGGTTTGCTCATGTACCACATTCCTCCTGAGGAAGTCATAGAAAAATAAGCATTGCCCAAATAATAATTTAGGAAAGGATCTTTAGGATTTTGTTTATGTTGTTTTTTAAAATGAATCAACTGTTCTAAAAAAGTAAGTTTGTTAAATGCTTTTTTGGTACTAGGCAAAGGGTTACCCAAATTATAGAAATTTAAATTAAATGGGTTTTCTCCAAAAACATCTTGCCAATACACTTTAGGAAACTTTTTATACACTGTTAAAGCTTGTTCAAATTTACCTACACGTACTAACTTTTGAGCCAGTACATCATACATTTTCCAAATGTCATATTTTCCTTTAATTGTATTACTAGGCGTTTTGTATAAGTAATGCTCAGCATAAACATCATTAGTGTTTTGAGTAATAAAACCATGATAATCAGATTTACTTTTTGATTCTATTAAACCAACTGTTTCCAAAACTGTTTTATTTGATGCTCTACTATATAAATTCAAATACAAATTCTGTCCAAAAAATGGATAATGTTGATTGTGGGGTAAATAACTTTTAGCTTCAAGCAAAAAACCTTCTGCAGCAACCTTTGGAAACTGTGTCATAAAAGCACCCATATTTCTTGCCATCTGCATCCTCATATATACACAACTTTCTTTGTTTTCATCATAACAATACTCTAAATTATTTTTTCCAAATCTATGTTTATCCATTTTTTGAGCATTTTTGTACAAGAATAAAATATCCTTTTGATAGCTTTTATCTACAATTTTTTTGTCAAGATTGACATAAAAATCAATTAATCTTGCTTGAATGTATTGGTTTTGAACTTTTTTGTATTTCTCTGGGTCAAAGTTATTGGTAGGCAAATCCAATAAATGTTTTAGGTAGAGTTCTACCAATTCATAAAATAGTTGATTCTTTCTTACAATTTTAATTTTTTGAATGTACTGTAGAAACTCCAATGCATATTTTTTATCATTTTTATAATTTACAAAGTTTGCATCTTCATCTTCACATTCATTTTCTTGATAACAATCCTCTTTATAGAGTTTAGATACTAAAAGCCAATCTTCAATTTTATTGATTTCTCTATTTACTAAAAAATCAAAATACCTGTTTTTGGGGTTTAATTGCTGAATTTTTTTAAGATTATCCAACCCTCTTCCGTAATTTTTTAAACTTTTGATTGTGTAATAATAAGAGCGTGTAGTATCATTTAATCTGCTGGCAAACTTTTCGTCAAAACTATCAGAATAATACAAAAGCTCTATGTTTCTTTTTTGCTTATCAAATCCATGAATAAAACAATCTAACAACAGTTCTTGGGTGTTTTTAGAAACCAAAGCAAAATAATGTTGAGCAGAATTATCTAACCAGGTTTTGTTGTTCGTTGTAAAATATTGATTAAAAAGATCATGAACAAGAGTTATATCTGACTTATAGTAAGCCTCAATTATGGCTTGATAAGCATACCTTTTTCTAACAAATGGATCTTTGATATTACTTATTTCTTTTTTGATTTTTACTGCATCTAAAACAGACTGAATAGTTATTTTTTGAGGCTGCTGGTAAGAATCATTTTTTTCAAAACAATCCCACTTAGATTCAAAAGCTATTCTGCTATTTACTTTTACTTTTTTAGCATTCTGAGCAAAAGCAAACCCATTTCTTAAAAGTTTTGTGAGGTATAAATGAGCTTCATTTTTTTTATTTTTCTTTAAACTGTTTAAAACAGAATTTTCAGCAATTGTATCAAGTTCAAAAAGTGCTTTTCTTATAACATTTTTAGAAACTTCATGGTTGCAATACACGTACCATTGGTTTATGTTTTGGTCAAAATTATAACTTTCCCCTGAGTTATACCCCTCATTTAAATATTCTTTAGTGAAACAAAAAGCATTTAAATTACTGAAATTCAATAAATTACTATCGAAATTAGAAATTCTATACTCTTCTAACATTGGATAATATCCACAAGAAAAAGAGTTGGTTACAATTAATAAGATAACGAGTAAGCTGTTAATGGGTTTTAAAAATATTTTCATCTTTGTTTAGATAATTCAATGTTTTGGAATTCAGATCAAATAAAGCTACGTGATAGTTATTGTTATTTTCTAAGTCTTGAATAAGATTATACGCTTTCTTAACAATTTTGTGATCTATTTTATGGATAACTAACTGATACCCATTTCTAACAAACTGCCCATGAATATCAAAATCTTTTTTAACTAAATAATTTGTACTGTCTTTATTGATACTTGAATTTGGCTTAAAGAAGTTGATATCTTTATCAAGTACAAAGGAATTAAACTTACCCTCTGCATCATATAAAATATTCCAATAATAGTATGGCAATGCAAAATCTAGAGGCAAAGGATACTTAGAGCCATTAAGGTATTTTTTAGCTTCTGAATCATCAAAAATTGCATTTACATGATCGTATTTTTTAGGCTGATTAAAATTATACAACATCAACATACCTCTATCTACAGGAGGAACACCTGTTTTTTTTGGATAACGGTATTGATACAATCGAATTGTTGCTGAAGTTTTGGCGTTTGTATCTAAACTAACTTTCAATGTCTTTAAAAAATAAAAATAATTGTCTTTAGAATTTTCTGACCAATCGCAATCTAACTGAACTTCTTTGTAGCCATCTTTAACTATTCTGCCAGCTATCTTTTTAGCCATATAACTAAGTTCTTCTTTTGTGCTTTTTAGCATCACCTTATTTTCAAAGAAAATACAAGGAGTTATAAGAGCGCTATTGAATAATAAACCAGAATTAGACCTAGGTACTTCATGTACATCAGAAGGGCTTGCATGAAATTCTTCGTCCCAAATAACATCTGTAAGTTTACAATACATTTTCTCTACATTATTTTTCAATAAAAGTCTTGATTCTTCATCAGTCAAAAAATTATAGCTATCTCTAGCATCCCAAACATAAATGGCATTTATACTTTTATATTTGGGTTTTGATTTACAAGAATTTAAATTAAAAATAATAAAAAACAGTAAAAAAATAAATAAGTAGGTAAACTTCATAAATGGATTTGATTTAGTGTACCAAATTAAACAAAAATTTGGTGGGATAACTTTATAGTCTTAATAATATTTTGTGAATATTACTCACAATCATTGTTTTAAACAACCATAACGGG
>JAYVIQ010000058.1:0-19647 GCA_043770215.1 Cytophagales bacterium
AAAGGATCGAAGCGGAGCTCTTTGTTGCTTTTTCAGCAACAAAAGCGAGAGCGTAGAGCCTGACCCGATAGGGTTTCGCCCAAGATCACTAATCAATTCCACTACCGGTACAATAACAGATATTCACAAAAGGCATTATCTTTAATTATTTTTTGAATTCAAAATACAGATTGATGTAAGTATTTTTAATGATCTCAATAAAAATTGGCATTTAATTTAATTTATTCTTTGTATTGCTAAATATTAGATTTGAAAAATAGGTAGATACAAACCTTTACTTTTTTAAAAACAACAATATACGTCAAGTATTTATTTTCTTTGCCATTTGTCTATTGATTCGTTCTTTCTAGACACCTTATTAAATGTATGCGGGTCTGTTTTGCAGACTTTACATGAAAGTGAAGCTATGAATATCAAACATCTAAATTGCATCAGTTTATAATGAAGATTTTCAACCTCTAATAATGTTTCTACTAAGTTTAAAACATGTATTTTGCTTTTGAATTTAAAGGAGTTAAAAAATATTTGGATGTTTATTTTCTTTATCCAAAGTATTAACCATAAATTAAATATTCTTAAAAAGTTTAATATTTGTTCTACATACATTTGGCATGTAAATCATTGATGTTTTTGTTTACTATTTTAAAGGTAAATACCAATATATGAGAAGGTTGTGGTTTGTAAAAAATCTGTTATGGTTAGAACTGTACAAGATTTTTAGGAAATAGGGAAACTATAAAAGCTAGAGTTTTACTAACTAGGTTACATCTAGTAACCTAGTTAGATTTTGTTTTTAATACCCGTACAATTCTTCTAAGGTGTATTCTTTTATTTCACCAAAATCTTTTAAAAGTTCAAAATTTAGATTTTCTTTTTTGCCAATGATTAAATAGGTAATGGGTTTTTTCTGAACATATTTTTTGTGAAATTTTTGTATGTCTTTTAGGGTTGCATGTTGTAAGTAGGCATACATTTTTTTGTTTAGATCTTCTTTGTGGTTCATTTTATTGGCTTTCAAATAATCAAACAAAATGGCACTTTTGATACTTCTAGAAGTTTCTATAGAGCTTAATAATGATTCTTTTGCATTGGTAAATGCAGCTTCTTCAACAATAAAGCTGTCCAAAAGTGCATTCATACCTTTAATGGCTTCTATAGATTTGTCTGCCTGAGTCCCTATGTAAGAAACCATAAAAGCAGGAGTTTTTAATTCAGTAGCTGCTTGAAAATAAGATTTTACAGAGTAAGCCAATGCCTTAGATTCTCTCATTTCTTGAAAAACAATAGAACCCATATTTCCGCCAAAATATTCATTAAATAAGCTTGCTTCTATAGCTGTTTTCAAAGAATATTTTTTAGACTTAGAAAGCATTACAATTTCTGATTGGACCATATCAAACTCTGTAAAAAGAATATTATTTTTATTCATTTTCTCAAATACATAATTAGATTTATTCTTTTTTGTCTCAATTAGAGGGTAAATAGTATGGTTTAGCTCAATTTTTTTTGATATGTCATTTAAAGCTAGAGGTCCATAATAGAGGATTTTATGTTCAAATTGAGCAATTTTTTGGATTAAATCTGTGAGTTCTTTTGGGTCTGTGTTTTTTAATGTTTCTTGACTTAGAACATCTGTATAGGGGTTAAATTTGCCATATTTGCCATAATTTACTAAAGCTTTGTTTAATATTTGCCCTTTTTCAGTTTTGCTGTTTTCTCTAGATTTTAGAATAGTTTCTACCATTTCTGCATAAATAACGGGGTCTGAAATGGCGGTAGCTAAAAACTTTTCTAAGAGCAAAACTGCTTTGTCTAGGTTTTCTGATAGGCCGTACATGCCTATATACAATTGGTCTTTTGAGGTATTTAATGTGAAATTGCATCCTAATTTGTAAAACTCTTGGCTTAGTTCACTAGCAGTGTACCCTTCACATCCAAGGTATTCTAAGTAACTAAGTGCTAGACCTAGTTTTTTATTTTGTTCTGTTCCAAACTCAAAAATATAATACAACTCAAACAACTTATTTTCTACATTTTGGTTGTACAAAATATCTATTTCACGATTTTTAATTGTTAGTTTTCCTTTGATAACATCTTTTTTGTAATCTATAAATACGGGACTAATTGGAGTTATTTTCTTTTGAAAAATAGCACTTAAAAAATCAGATTGCTTTTCTCTGTTTAGCAAAACGGGTGTAATTGCGGGTTTTACCACTTTTTGGATGGTGCTGTCTTGTCCTTTTATTTTATCTACCCTTACATAAGGAATGGTTTGGTTGTAATGTTTCTTCACAAAATTTATTACATCTTGTTTTGTAAATTTCTCTAGTTTTTCTATTTCTAGCACGGCATCTGAATATTTTTGATTTCTTATAAAATTGCTTACAAAAAAGTCAGCTCTACTTTTGTTGCTTTCCATCTCATTCATTTTACTTAATTTGTAGTCGGTAATAATAGCACTAAGCAACCAATCTGGGAAATCTCCGTTGGCTATAAGTGCTAATTGAGAAAGTAAAAGTTGTTCTACTTCATCTAAACTTTGACCAGCTCTTGGTTTAGCAGAAAGAATATGAATAGAATTGTCATTTAATCGAAGAGGAGAGGAGTAGGCGCCAAGTACCTTTTGCTCTTGGTTTAGGTTTAAGTCTATTAAACCAGCCTGAGAATTAGACAATATCATAGAAACTAATTCCATCATAAGTGCTTCATCTGTATTAGCACCATCAAATCTGTATGCCAAGGTTATAGATTCTGCTGTAGGTCCAAGTACTTTTTTATGCACTTTTTGAGTAATGGGTGTATTAGTTATTTCCTTTTTTTCTCCAATATTTTCTGTAGGATATGTTTTAAAATGTTCTTGAATTGTTTTAATTGTTTTGTCTAAGTTTATGTCTCCAGAAAGGCAGATTGCCATATTGCTAGCAATGTAGTATTTTTCGAAATAAGCTTTAATGGCTGCTATAGATGGATTTTTTAAATGTTCTACCGTGCCAATAGTTGTTTGAGTTCCATAAGGGTGTGTAGGGAATAATGCAGCAAATACCTCTTCCCAAACTCTTCTTCCGTCATTGTCTAAACCTCTGTTTTTTTCCTCGTACACGGCTTCTAATTCTGTATGAAACAATCTCGGAATCACTTCATTAAATCTTTCTGCTTCTATTTTTACCCAATTTTCTACTTGGTTGCTAGGAATGTCATTTACATATACCGTTTGGTCAAACCAAGTGTATGCATTTGTTCCATTTGCCCCAATAGAACTTAATAATTTATCGTACTCGTTTGCAATGGCAAATTTAGAAGCTTCATAAGAGACGCTATCTATGATGGCATAATGATTTTTACGTGCTAAAGTATCTGATATAGGTATTTTTTTGTATTCTTCAAATAATCTCTCTATTTCTAATAAAAGGGGTTTTTCTTTATTCCAATCACTACTGCCTATTTTAGAAGTTCCTTTAAATAAAATATGTTCTAAATAATGTGCTAAGCCAGTATTAGTCACAGGGTCATTTGAAGATCCTGTTCTTACAGCAACATAGGTTTGTACTCTTGGTGTAGCTTTATATTCACTTAAGTAAACAGTTAATCCGTTTTCTAAAACGTAAATTCTGGCTTTCAATGGATCACTTGGGTGGTAATGATACTCAAAACCATTGATGTCTTTTTTGTTTTGCAATCCGCTGGTAACCTGAGCATTAGTATGAAGTGCAATAAATGAGGTAAAAAGGCAAATTAGTATTCTTTTCATTTTATTTGTTATCTATATTGTAATTGATAAATTTTTTTTAGTGCCCAGCTTCTAGCTGTAAAATTTCTTTTAATTGTAAAAGGGCAGGGTTTTCTTTTGATAGTAAAATAAATTTTTCTTGGGAGGTAAATGCTGTTTTATCTCCTTTTATTTCTTTTTTTAGTACACTATCTATTTGAATGGCATAATTATTAAGTTTTTCTCTTAAGTATAAGGTGATTTCATCCCTTAATTCTACCAGTTGCCTTTGTTGCACAAAGTTTTCTACGTTTATAACAACTTTATTTCCTGAAATTTCTAAATATGCTGTGTTTACAATTAATTTAGCATTGTGTGCACTTTCTCCTTTGGCTTCTGCTCCGTAGAGGGTCCATGCGGTTTTAAGTTGTTGTAAATCAAATGTATTTGAGGGTTTTGAATCATCTATGATAGTCAAATCTTTGGTTTCTGTAGGCTCTAATTCAATTTTTTTATCATGAATTTTGCTTAAATCAACAGTTTTTTTGAGTTGGCTATAGTTTGCTTCTCCTTTGGGTAATTTTATTTCTGAACCAGATTTAGAAACAGCTATTGGTTTGTTAGCTTGTGCTAATCTTTTTTTTTTATTTCTTCTAGCAGCTGAGCACTTTTAAACGCATTACGCAAAGAAGCCATTTTCATTAATGTCAATTCTACATGCAAACGCGCGTTTTTGCTTGTTTTATAATTAATATCGCAAGAAGAGGCTACACTTAGCGCCGAAATTAAAAAGGAAACATCGGCGGTTTTAGATTGGTCTAAATACCTTTGTTTAACTTCTTCAGAAACCTCTAATAATTGAAGCGTTTGTGAATCTTTACAAACCAATAAATTTCTAAAATGAGATGCTAGTCCTACAATAAATATATGTCCATCAAAGCCCTCGTTTATTATTTCATTAAAAATCAATAGAGACGTACTTATGTTTTCGTTTAATAGGGCTTCTGTTGTTTTGAAATAATAATCATAATCTAAAATATGTAGATTTTTGATTGTGTTTTTGTATGTGATTTCATTTCCGGAAAAAGTAACTATTAAGTCAAAAATAGATAATGCATCTCTTAAAGCGCCATCTGCTTTTTCTGCAATTAAACGTAAGGCTTCTTCTTCGTATTTTATATTTTCTCTGGTAGCTATTTTTGCTAAGTGTTTTGCACTGTCAGAGATTTGAATTCTGTTAAAGTCAAATATTTGACAACGAGACAAAATAGTTGGTATAATTTTGTGTTTTTCTGTAGTTGCTAAAATGAATATAGCGTAAGCAGGAGGCTCTTCTAAAGTTTTCAAAAATGCATTGAAAGCAGAAGTAGAAAGCATGTGAACCTCATCAATGATGTATACTTTATATTTTCCTTGCTGAGGTGGGTATCTTACTTGCTCTACCAAACTTCGGATATCATCTACGGAGTTATTAGAGGCAGCATCTAGTTCATAAATATTCATTGTAGAAGATATGTCGGTTTCTTCAAACCCATTTACCATTCTAGCTAGTATACGTGCGCAAGTTGTTTTACCAACGCCCCTTGGACCGCAGAATAAAAAAGCTTGAGCAAGGTGGTTGTTGTTAATTGCATTTTCTAAAGTAGTTGTAATATGCTCTTGTCCAACAACTTCATCAAAGCCTTGGGGTCTGTATTTACGAGCAGATACTACAAATTTTTCCATTTTCTATTTTCTTAATGTGAATTTACAAAATCTATACATTGTTGAGCTAAATACTTATTCACATTTATTTAGATTTAGTAAACAGAGTTTTATTTAGATAAGTGTTCATCTATGGCTTTTCGTACACTTCCATAGGTCATAAGTAATTGTTTAGCAACTTCATACTCAAGGTTTGTTTCATCAACAATCATTTTTACACCTCTATCGATTAGTTTTAGGTTGGATAATTGCATATCTACCATTTTATTGCCTTTTACTTTGCCAATTCTAATCATAGAGGCAGTAGTAAGCATATTTAAAACTAGCTTTTGAGCGGTGCCTGCTTTCATTCTAGTGCTGCCTGTAATAAACTCAGGGCCTACTATTACTTCTATTGGGTAATCTACTGTAATTGCAAGTTCGCTATTGCTATTACATACAATACAAGCTGTTGTAATGCCTTGGTTTTTTGCTTTTTTTAAGGCTGAAATTACGTAAGGAGTTCTGCCAGAAGCAGCTATTCCAACTACAATGTCTTTGTCATTTATATTATGTTGTTCAAGATCTTGCCAACCTAGAGTTTCACTATCTTCAGCAAATTCTACTGCTTTTCTAATGGCTGAGTCTCCACCAGCAATAATGCCTATGACCATATCATGAGGCACTCCATAGGTTGGTGGGCACTCAGAAGCATCTACAATGCCAAGCCTACCGCTTGTACCAGCACCAATGTAAAATAGTCTGCCGTTTTTATTAAAGGAAGAAACAATTTGATTTACAACAGCTTCTATTTTTGGAAGTTCTTTTTGAATGGCTAAAGCAACTTTTTGGTCTTCGTTATTTATGTTTATCAATACATCTTGCAAAGACATAGATTCCAGACTGTTGTATAACGAAGTTGTTTCTGTAGTACTCATACTTATTTAAAGGTATGAAAGGACGCTAAACCATCTAAAGGAGATTTTTTTACAGTACCTATAGAATACCCTGCATCTAGTGTTACCTGCTCTAATATAGTTTTATACGCTTCAGCAACAGAGCCTACAAAATTAATTTTAAGTGATTCTTCACTTTTAAAAGGAGAAATGTTGTTTTCTATAAATGAATAAAAACCTTCGTACAAAAGACCATGTATATACGGGTGATTTATGTTTTCTATTGCAAATTCTGCAAATGATGCCATATATCTGTTTGGCATGTATTGTGTATAAATTTTGTCTAAAATTTCTTCTGGTGTTAGGTTATATTTATCAGTGAATTTTTGTTGTATAGAAGGAGGTAATTTTTTGTACAAATATTCTTTTAATAATTTTTTACCTATAAAAACGCCGCTTCCTTCATCTCCTAATAAGTAACCTAGTGATGGAGATTGTTTAACAATATTTATACCGTCATACTCGCAAGCATTAGAACCGGTACCTATAACACACACAATACCCGAATTAAAACCACAAATACCTCTAGCTGCTCCCAACATATCTGAATAAACATTTATTTCTGCGGCAGGAAAAACCTCTAAAAGCACTCTTTTTACTAGCTCTTGTTTGTCTTTTCTAGAACAACCAGAACCATAAAAATGGAGTTCCATAATGTCAGTACTATACTCATGAACATCTTCACAATCAATTATTTGAAGAATCTGACTTTCGTCTAGAAGGTAGGGATTTATACCCTCTGTTGTATAGTCCAAAACAGTCTTTCCTTGACTGATTATTCTCCAATTTGTTTTGGACGATCCGCTGTCTGCAATTACTAACATACCCTCAATTTGCCAATTATTTCGAATTTATCAAAGACAAATTCATTATGTGGTGCATCTTTTAACTCATTTGTTAAATCTTGTCCTGCCCAATGCTCATAATGTTTGCCATTTTTCCATAATCTAGAGCTTCCAACATCATAGATTTTTCCTTTATATGCACACCATATTTCATCTCTATCTTGTCCGTTTCTAAGGGCAAGTTGAGAGAGTGAATATTCTTTAATTTCTTCCATTTTCTTCCATTGCCAAATGATTATAATCGCCCATAAGCCTATGTAAAAATACAATTGGCTCATCAATATAATCAATCTCAAGAAACTCTTGAGCTTTGTCTGACAATTTTTTTATATACTTTGTATCTTTGGTTTTGGAGTAGTATTCTAGTGTTTCCTTTATCAATCGTACATCTTTGTCAGAAAGTTTTAACACATTATGGTACTTTACTTCATAATTTGAAGGTGTTTTTTTTAATATTGTGTCTGCCAAAGAAAATCCACTACTTCTTTTTACTACCGCAGTTCCAGCTAAAAAATCACCTATTCGTTGTCCATTCTTATTTATTGAAATACTTAAAATAGCAAAAATACCAATTGGTATAGCTAAAAAAACATTCAGTACATTAGTTAGTTCTTTTGGGAATACATCTGAAACTAACATAATAATAATGTAGTTTCCGTAATTGTCTATTGGTTTCATTAGCCATCGAACAGCATATTCTTGAAATCCAGCGGGCTCTCCATTTATTTTTATTACTTGAATTTTCAATAGCATTTTACCAGGCGTTTTTCCAGAATTAAATACCTCAAAAAATAGATCGTAAAAGAAAATAGGGGAATAAACAAAAATGTTTGTTAAAAATTCATAAAGGATAAGGTTTTTTTCTGTATTAAACACATTTAAAAACTCAAAACTAGTAAATTTTGTAAGGGCAAAGAAATACAAAAACAATATAAAAACATCTATAAAAAAAGCTGCGATTCGCTCAAAAGTAGTAGCCGTAGCCCATTCTAAAATTACATTTTGATTAGTTTCTATTTTTATTGAGGGCATTTGTTATACTTTTTTTTTTAGCCTACTGTACTTCCTAATAATTTTAGATTTGTAAATATTGATAATCAAAACTAATCACTAGGGTGTACTATTTCTATTTTTTTTACTCAAAGTTTTAGCTAATTTAGAAAAACTTATGAGAGAGGCTGTATTCTTACGTACAAATGAACTTAAATGGTTGGCAATAGAAAATAAAATTATCAATAATTTTGATTTTACTACCGATGAGCTCGTACAAAATTATACTGACTTAACTTCGGATTTATCTTATGCTAAGTCTAACTATCCAAGCAGTAAAACAGTCAATTACCTAAATCAATTGTGTTCTCGTTTGTACTCAGGTATGTATGTAAAAGATACTACTTGGAAAAACAAGATTCTTTATTTTTGGAAGTATGATTTGCCAAAACAATTTTTTTTGGCAAGAAAACAGTTGTTGGTTTCTTTCATTATTTTCTTTGTCTCTTTTATGATTGGAGTGGTTTCTACTCACTATGAACCTATATTTGCAAATATTGTACTTAGCGAAGAATACGTAAATATGACACTAGAAAACATAAAAAAAGGAGATCCAACGGCTGTTTATAAAGGTCATGATAGTGGGTATAGCTTTATGTACATAACATTAAATAATATTAAAGTTTCTTTGTTAACTTTTATTTCCGGGTTATTTTTAGGCATAGGCTCTTATTTTATTTTGTTTAAAAATGGTGTAATGGTTGGTGCTTTTCAGCATTTTTTTTATGCGAAAGGTGTTTTTTTAACTTCTTTTTTATCCATTTGGATTCATGGCACAATAGAAATAAGTTCAATCATCATGTCTGGTGCAGCAGGAATAGTTATGGGCAACAGTTTTCTTTTTCCTCATGCTCACACACGATGGGAAAACCTAAAAATTGGAGCTAGGAGAGGGGCTAAAATGGCATTGGGTTTGGTTCCTTTATTTATTTTGGCTGGTTTTTTAGAGTCATTTGTTACAAGACATTCAGAATGGCATCCAGTAATAAAAGGTGGTATTATTGGTGTAAGTTTATTATTTATACTTTATTATTTTGTTATTTACCCTTACAGATTGTACAAAAACCTTGATTTTTCAGATTATGAAGATTAGGTTTTACATGCCATTGGTTTTTGTATTGTTCGCTCTTTTTTTTGGAGTGAGCACTAATTTGTTTGCTTCAAATAATCCAATTGCACCTTCTGATTTAAAAACATTAGAGAATAAAAGAGAATTTGATTACTTCAATTCGTATCAAAAAATGAAAAATAGGAATGATGTACATTTGCCATCTAAAACTCCCTCTGCTTTTCTTTGGCTAATAAATTTTTTGGGTAAATTAATCCCTATTTTATTTGTTTCATTGTTTGTGCTTGTAGCACTTTTTATTTTGTATTCTATTTTGGTTAATAATAGGTTTTCTAAGTACCTTATTAAATCTAGAAAAAATGATGTAGTTCACACATTAACCGAAATGAATGAAGAAGAAATAAGTGAAAATAATTTTGATTACTTAATTCTACAAGCAGAAAAAGATGCGGATTATAGACTGATTTTGAGAATGATGTACTTAAAAATTTTACAATTATTACATGCAAAAAGCTATATTATATACAAAAAAAATAAAACGAATTATGAGTATGGGAATGAAATTAATAATCTCCAAATAAGGGAAGAATTTTTATGGATATCTGCTCATTTTGATTGGCTATGCTATGGTAAAACAAGTATAGATCAAGAAAAATTTCAAATTTTAGAACCTTTGTTTAAGAAATTCATACATCAGTTTGATTAAGAAAGAAAGAATATATTTTGTTGTCTTTTTGGTTTTCTTCTATTGCCTTTGTGGGTGTGAACAAAAATTAGATTGGAACCCAGATTACAGAAGGCAAAATCCGCAACCTTATGGCGCTAAAGCTTTGTATGATTTGTTTTTATTGAATAAAAGTGCAAAAACTGAATTGCTTGAAGTTGGTGAAAAAATAAGCGACAAACTTCCAAAAGCTTTAAGAGATTCTTTAGGGCCTTTAAATTTTAGTGAAATGAATTTGCTACCTGTAAATAGCATTCAGGCAAGTAATTTTTTTATGGTTAGAGATTTTATAGAGCTCTCTGACAATGATTTAAAAGCATTACATTTGTTTTTGTTGCAAGGCGGTCATGTGCTTTTGTCAGCCAATACATTCAGCAAAAACATACTAGAAAATTTCAAATTTAATAATAAAGAAACAAAATTTTCAGACTATGATACTGCTTTGTACAATGCACCTACTACTACGTTCTTATGGAATGAAAAGGGGTTTTCAAAAAAATATGTGGTCAGAAAATGGAGTAGCAATGAACAGTTATTTGATTTTGAAAAAGGTTATAGGTCTATTTTAATTAATGAAAACAATGAAATTCAGGCGATTAGAAAGAATATTGGTTTAGGAGAATTAACTATTTGTTGTGCACCCAAATTATTTACAAACATCACATTATTGTATCAATGCCCAGAAATTGTTCAAAAATTTTACAATAATAAGCCAAACAAAGTAAATTATTGGGCCAATGAATATTATGCTCAAGATTCAGATTTTAAATCTAGCGACAGAAGCTTATTGATGTTTATAAAAAAGTACAAAGAACTTAAATGGGCATGGTATTTATTTTTATTTGGAGGAATATTGTTTGTTTTAAATTACATGAGAAGGGTACAAAACCCTGTATCTAAGCTCCAACCCAAACGCAATAAAACGTTAGATTTTGTAAAATCAGTGGCTATGTTGTATCAAAAATCATCTGATAATAAGAGCATTATAAGAAAAAAAATTGACATGTTTAACTGTTTTCTTTTTGACAAATTTGATATAAAAAGACAAATGGCAAATGAAGAAAAAGCTCAAATTCTTTTTCTAAAATCTAATAAAGATATGACAGAGCAAGAGATTTTGAGTTCATTAGTGTATATTCAAGAACAATACCTAGCTCAAAAAGTTAGCAATAAAACATTTGTAGAAACATTTTTGAAAATAGAAAAAATTAAAAAGAATAATCTATAGAATTATGGAAAATATAAACCAAGATTTAGCGCACCAAGAAATATCAAATGCTCAAAATAACGCTGATTTTTTCCAACTTAGCCAAGATATAGCTGCTTTAAGGGTTGAAATTGGGAAAGTAATTGTAGGGCAAGAAAAAGCAATTGAGTTAATTATTGTTGCAATATTAACAGATGGACATGTGTTATTAGAAGGTGTTCCTGGAGTTGCAAAAACGCTTATTGCTAACTTAGTAGCCAAAACCATTTCTACAGATTTTAAAAGAATTCAATTTACACCAGATCTTATGCCATCTGATGTTACAGGAACATCTATTTTTAACAGCAAAACATCTGAATTTGAATTTAAAAAAGGCCCTATTTTTTCTAACATTGTTTTGATTGATGAAATAAATAGATCACCAGCTAAAACACAAGCTTCGTTGTTTGAAGTTATGCAAGAAAGACAAGTTACTGTAGACGGAATTACAATGCCTATGAGTTACCCGTTCTTGATAATTGCCACTCAAAATCCCGTTGAACAAGAAGGCACTTATCAATTGCCAGAGGCTCAGCTAGATAGATTTATGTTTAAAATAAATATAGGTTACCCAAGTTTGGAACAGGAGATAGAAATACTCAACAGGAAAAACAGCACGAATGATCAACAAGAATTAAAGTTAATTAACCCCATTTTAAATCCTGAAAAAATAAAACAATACCGCTCACAAATTTCTAATATTCAAATCAATAATGCATTAATAAAATACATTGCTAAAATAGTAAATGCTACTAGAAAAAATAAAAGCCTGTATTTAGGAGCTTCTCCAAGAGCTTCTATAGCCTTGCTAAATGGAGCCAAAGCTTTAGCCGCAGTACATGGAAGAAATTTTGTGACTCCAGAAGAAATAAAATTTTTAGCTCCTTCTGTGTTAGATCATAGGATTGTATTGTCTCCCGAGCGTGAAATGGAAGGGGTCACCAAATCTGAAGTAGTAGAAGAAATTGTTAATAGTGTAGAAATCCCAAGATAAATCTATGCGTAACTATTATTTTAACAAACTTTTTTTCTGGCTGTTTTTTGGAATAGTAGTTTTGTTTGCAATTTCTTTTCTATTCAAATTTCTTTTTGCTATAGCTCAAACGTGTCTTTTTATGTTGTTTGTAGTTTCTTTGGTAGATCTTTTATTACTATCTACACCCTTAAACCCATTTGAATATGAGCGTATAGTACCATCAAAATTATCTAATGGTGATGAAAATGAACTAATTATAACTATTAAATCATCTTATAGGTATAAAACTAACCTTATTGTTTTAGATGATTTACCTTATCAACTTCAACTTTTTAATTACAGGCATAAAATAAGTATTCTTCCCTTTCAAAAAAAACAATTGATTTATGTGTTAAACCCAAAAGAAAGAGGGGTATACGTTTTTGGTAACTCATATATACTTGCAAGTTCTCAAATTGGTTTACTGCAAAAAAGACATGTTATCACTCATCACCAAGAGGCAGCTTGCTACCCTTCTTTTTTGCAACTAAAAAAGTATGCTTTTCTAGCCATTACAAACAAACTAACCTTAGCAGGCACAAAAAAAATAAGATCATTAGAGCAGAATACAGAATTTTCAGAAATAAGAGAATATAACCAAGGAGATGATTTTAAGCATATAAATTGGAAATCTACTGCAAGAAAAAATGCATTTTTTGTAAACCAATATCAAGCAGAGAAAGCTCAAAATATTTATTGCATTATAGATAAAAGTAGGTCTATGAAAATGCCTTTTAATGGTCAGACATTGTTAGATTATGCAATTAATGCATCTTTAGTATTGTGCAACGTAGCCATAAAAAAAGAAGATAGAGCCGGAATTTTATCTTTTTCTAGAACACCAGATGGTTTTTTGAAAGCAGATAGAAAAGCACATACCATGCACTATATTTCTAATGAGTTATATAAAATAGGGACTGGGTTTTTAGAAAGTGATTTTGGTAGGCTATATAAGTTTCTTAATCATAAAATAAAGCAAAGAAGTTTGCTACTTTTGTTTACAAATTTTGATACCTACAATGCCTATGAGCGACAAGAAAAATACATTAGAGCTATTGCTAAAAAACACAAACTACTCCTTATTTTTTTTGAAAACAGTGAAATAATTAAAAAAATGGATACTCCACCCACTACAATTGCTTCTTATTATGAGCATACTATTGCAGAACAATTGGTGAATGAAAAAAGAAATATACTCAAAGCACTAAGTAAATACGGTATTCAAGCCATAATAACAAAGCCAGAAAACCTAACAGTGAGTGCTGTAAACTCTTATTTGAACATCAAAAATAAAGGGAATATATAGTTATAAAAAACATAGGAGTGTTTATGAAACCAAATAACATTAATATTTAAAGTAAAATCCATGGTTAAAAAAATTAAGTTTCTGCTTTTTCCTTTTTCCATTTTATATGATATTGTCACCAGATTAAGAAATCATTTATATACAATAGAATACAGAAAATCAGTCCAATTTGATAGGCTTACCATAGGTGTTGGTAATTTAAGGGTAGGGGGTACAGGCAAAACACCAATTGCTGAATATTTATTGACCCAATTGGTTGTTCATGGATTTGAAGCTTCATATTTGAGTAGAGGATATGGCAGAAAAACAAAAGGATTTTATTTAGTAAATGAACAAGATTCAATTCTAAAAGTAGGTGATGAGGCCTTGCAAGTAAAACAAAAATTTCCAAACTTGCCAGTTGCTGTTTGTGAACAAAGAGCAGTAGGTGTGCCATTTTTATTGGCAGAGCACCCAGAAGTAAACGCTATTGTATTAGATGATGTTTTTCAGCATAGATCAGTAAAACCACATCTTACAATTTTGCTTACAGCGTGCCATGATCTATTTGTACATGATTCAGTCTTGCCAATGGGTATGTTAAGAGAAGCAAGAAAGGGTGCTTACAGAGCAGATGTGGTCATAGTTACAAAATGCCAATCCTTAAATGAAAATCAAAAGAATACAATTATCTCAGAAATTAGAAGATACTCTCATCCTAAATCACCTATTTTATTTTCTTCTATAGTATATGCTAAAAAAATATGTGTTCACGGTTTGCCAAATTTAAACGCAAATATATGCCTTTTGAGTGGATTAGCAGATAATCAGCATTTTTATGAACATGTGCAAAAAGAAAACAGAATAAAAAAATATTATAAATTTAAAGATCATCATAACTTTTCAGAAGAAGAAGTAAAAGAAATTGCTAATTTTGTAGAGGCTAATGACAATATACCATTAGTAACAACAGAAAAAGATTGGCAAAGATTAAAACATCATATTTCTATACTAGAACAAAAATCTATTTCAGTATGGGTTATACCAATAACTGTTACTATTTCTCAACCTCAAATACTTTGGCAAAAAATTGTTGATGCACATTCGGACATATAGTTTTATAGTACTGTTTTTCAGTACTATGTTTGGTTTTTCACAGAGTTTGGTAGATGATAGTACCATTACTAACATTAGCTTTAGTCAAACCAAGTATTTTACCAAACAAGATGTATTTGTAGGAGATACAATAAGAAGATCTATTGATGATAATTCTAGATTTGATTTGTTTCAGCATAGTTTTCTAGATGATAATTTAATTCAAGATTTAGGTATGTTTGCCAGCGCAGGATACTCTATGTACATTCCTTACAACAAAAATTTAGGTAATTTTGATGGAATAAATGTCTATGACTACTTAGCATATCAAGACAATCAAGTGAAATATTTTGATACAAAAGTACCTTACTCTAATCTAGCTTTTCGCCAAAATTTTGGCGGTGCTCTTTTGGCAAGCGGTGCATACACACAAAGTAGAAGTGATATCTTTAATTTTGGTTTTGAGTTTAAAAGATCTAGAACACCACTAAATTTTGGTTCTAATCCAGAAGATGTAAAGTTTTCAGAAAATACTACAGCGCTTATTCATGCATCATTTATTACACCAAGCAAATTATACAAAGCATTGATAAATTTTAGGTTTATGAATCAATCTGTTTTTGAAACAGGTGGAGTAGTATTTGCAAATGATTCTATAAATACAGACTCGCTCATAACTCAAATTTTTGCAGAACAAAAATTAGTAAATGCCTTTAGTCAAGAAAAAAGAAACGAATGGTCATTTTATCAAGAATTAAGTCCTTTTAAAAATGGAGAAATAAAATTATTCCATTCTTTTGATAGAACAAAGAAAGTAAACAGATATGAAGATTTAAATTTAAAAACCAACAAAAGTTATTATCAAAATTTTTATCAAGACACCACCATTACAAAAGACAGCAATGTATACCGAGTTGTCGAAAACAAAATTGGGCTAAGCGGCAAATTTGGACAGGTTTCTTACGCTGGTTATCTAAAAAATAGATCTTGGATTTATGAAGCAGATACAAATCTTTGGGATACTGCAAGTGTAAGTATAAAACGTAAAAATGATTTGTATTTTGGAGGAGATTTGTTTTACCAAACAAAAGCAAGAAATGTAAATGCAAGACTAAATTTAGAGATAGGTGTAGATGGTACTAGAAAATTTGATTTTGTTTCAGATTTTAAATATTTAAAAATCAAATTCTTAGATCTTAAGAATTTAGTAAGTTTGCGCCAGCAAAATTACCAAGAAAATCATTATTTATGGTCTAATAACTTTTCACCATATAGTGTTAGAGAAATAAGAATAGAGCCATATTATTCTAGTAAAAAAATTGCAGTATCTGCTTTTTGGAGTACGCAAACGTACACAAATTTTGTATATTATTCAAAAGAACTTGTTCCTTTTCAAGACAGTACATCACAAGATGGTCAGTTGATTGGTTTTTCTGGTAAAATGAAATTAACAAAATGGTATTTTAGTCAATTTTTTCAAATTGCTTCCGTAGACAAATTAGTGTTTATGTCTGTACCTAAACTATACTCGCACACTAATATTGCTTATAACTTTAGTTTTAAAAAGTTAAGGTCTTTAAAAATGGCTGTAGGTTCAGATTTGTATTTCTTTACTAAATACTCTCCATTAGGTTTTAGGTCAGATTTACAAAATTTTGTTGTACAAGATAAGTTGGTTCAAAAAGAATACCTCATTTTAGATACTTATTTAGTTGTTGAGTACAAAACGGTAGATTTTTCTTTAAAAGGTATTAATCTCTTGCAAGGAGCTGCAAGAAGAAACGGTTATTATCCAACTGCCAATTATTTTGGTAGAAAAAGGGGCGTAGAAATAGGTGCACGTTGGAGTTTCTTTAGATAAATCTTATGTTAGGACTAAAACTTGCGACAGACCCAAGATGGGTAAATATAGCCGAAAAAAACATTCATGAAATTTTGGTAGACCATGCCTATTGCGAACAAAAAGCTGCTTCTACTGGTATTTCTTTAATTATTATGTACCCAGATAGAAAAAGGATAGTAGACGAAGTTACACCTTTGGTTGCAGAAGAGTGGGCTCATTTTAGGATGGTTCTCAAAAAATTAGAAGAGAGGGGATTATCTTTGGGTGAACCAAGAAAAGACGAATATGTATTTGAACTAAGCAAAATTATAAAAAAAGGAGGAAGCAAAGAAACGCAAATCATGGAGCGTTTATTGATAGCGGGACTCATAGAAGCAAGAAGCTGTGAAAGATTTAGATTACTTTCTTTACATATACAAGACCAAGATTTGAAACAGTTTTATCATGATTTAATGGTTTCTGAGGCAGGTCATTATAGATTGTTTTTAGACTTAGCTTGTGAATATAATTCTAAAGAAAAAGTAAAGCTTCGTTTCGAAGAAATGCTTGAACAAGAAGCTCAAATTTTATCTAGATTAGCTCTTAGGGGAGACAGGGTACACTAACAAACCAATACTATTTTTAATTGTTTAGTGATTAGGAAGTTAAAAAGAAATTTAAAATTATTTTTTTAGTTGCCTCATCAAAGAAGATGAAAAGATAAAGTCATTTAGCTCTTTTACATCAGTTGTAAGTATTTCAGAATAATTTCCTTCCCAAAGTTTTAACCCTTTGTGTAAATACATAATGTTTTCTCCAATTCCCATAACAGAATTCATATCATGAGTTACTACTACGGTTGTCATGTTGTATTCTTTGGTTATTTCTTGGATTAAAATATCTATTTTAACTGCTGTTTGAGGGTCTAGGCCTGAGTTTGGTTCATCTACAAATAGATATTGCGGACTTAGTACTATTGCTCTGGCTATACCAACACGTTTTTGCATACCTCCTGATATTTCTGAGGGTTTTAGATGATTTACATTTTCTAAACCAACTCTGCTTAGACAATATTGCACACGTTCTATTTTTTCTTCTTTGCTTTTTTTTGTAAGCATATTTAAAGGAAACATTACATTTTGCTCTACAGTCATAGAATCAAACAATGCAGAACCTTGAAAAAGCATACCTATTTCTTTTCGTAGTTCTTTTTTATCCGTTGTGTTAGAATTCCAAAAATTTCTTTTGTTGTATAAGACTTGTCCGCTGTCTGGTTCTACTAAACCAACTATATTTTTTAATAAAACACTTTTACCCGTGCCAGAGGATCCTATAATTAGATTGCATCTACCAGATTCTAAAGTACCACTAATGCCTTTAAGAACATCTTTATCACCAAATTTTTTACGAATGTCTATTAATTCAATCATAATTATAAAAGCAATTGAGCCAAAAGATAATCTGCTAACAAGATTGCAATACAACTGCTAGTGACAGCACTTGTACTTGCCATACCTACTTCTAATGCACCCCCTTTTGTGTAATATCCTTTAAAAGATGAAATTGTGGTGATTAAAATAGCAAAAACAAATGCTTTTATTAAGGCAAAAAACACATTGAAACCCATAAAATCATACCTTATGCCATACACATATTCATATTCTGTTAATGCTCCAGTATAAACACCAGCCACGTATCCACCAAAAATAGACAGGAAACCTGCAATCATAACAAGGCATGGAATAGTTATGACTCCAGCAATAATTTTAGGCAATACCAAATAAGAAGATGCATTTATTCCCATAACCTCTAGGGCATCTATTTGCTCTGTTATACGCATGGTACCCAAACCTCCAGCAATGTTAGAGCCTACCTTGCCAGCCAAAACAACACAAATGATTGTTGGAGCAAGCTCAAGTATGGTCATATCTCTTACAATTGTTCCAATCATAGACCTTGGTACTAACGGACTTACTAAATTGTAAGCTGTTTGAACAGAAGTTACTGCACCAATAAATGTAGAAACAATAGCTACTATTAAAATAGAGTTGGTTCCTATGATGATAGATTCATCTAAAACTCTATATGTGTATACTTTAAATCGCTCCCGATTTTTGAATAAACTAATAACAAATAATACAAACTTACCTATTGATGTCATTTTAGTTTTAGACTACTTATCCTATTATTATTAAAATAAATACAATAATATGAATTTTATTTGGCTTAATTACACGCAAATCTATTATTATTGCCCAATAATTAAAAAGCATTATCATGAACAACAAACAATTGGTAATAACAGGGGCCACAAAAGGTATAGGAAGAGCTATTCTAGAAATCTTTGCATTTCATGGTTTTGATGTTATTGCAAATGCGAGAACTTTATCAGATCTCATAAGCTTAGAAAAATGGTTTCATGAAAGCTATCCAAATCAAAATATCTCAATTGTAGCACTAGATATAGCACAAAAAGCAGATAGGGAATCTTTTTGTACCTTTCTAAAAGATAAAAAAGTAGATGTTTTAGTGAATAACGCAGGTGTTTTTTTGCCAGGAGCAATACACTTAGAAGAAAACGGTGTTTTAGATAAAATGATAGAAACCAATCTCTATAGTGCGTATGACACTACAAGGGCTGTAGTGCCAAATATGAAATTACAAAAAGAAGGGACAATTTTTAATGTTTGTTCTACAGCAAGTATAACAGCATACGAAAATGGTGGGTCTTATTGTATTTCTAAGTTTGCTTTACTTGGTTTTAGTAAAGTTTTAAGACAAGAGTTGAAAAGTTTTGGCATCAGAGTTACCAGTATATTGCCTGGAGCTACATTTACGGCCAGTTGGGAGGGTGTAGAAATACCAGAAGAGCGTTTTATGCCAGCTAAAGACATTGCTAAAACTATTTGGGAAGTTTATCAATTAAGCGACAGAACTGTGGTAGAGGAAATAGTTTTGAGGCCAATGTTAGGCGATTTATAATCTTTTTTGTGTTATATTTCTAAAGTTTTTATTTAAGGAGTTACAAACCCTTATAAATCGTTTGAAATAGAGCTTCTTGGATTTTCTTTTTGAAGCAAAAACGAAATTGGTGACGAAAAAGCCGTTAGCCAATACAAATAAATTATTAGTGAATTGAATTTGCTTAAAA
>JAYVIQ010000059.1:0-10256 GCA_043770215.1 Cytophagales bacterium
GATACCCGCCTGTAGCCGAAGTTTAGGGAAATAAACAACTTCTTTATCAGGGTAGGCTCCATAACCAAGATTAAATTGTATGTTTTTTATTCTAGGTAAAGAATCATGGGTTTCTTTAATGTATTTGGTGTTATTTTTAATTCCTTTTACTAATACCTCGCTAAAAAAAGGAACGCCTACATTATACAAACAACCACAGGCATCTATCAAAAGAGATAAATCAGAAGAAGAAACACCACTTGATGAACCAGAAGAGCTACTACTAGATGAGCCGCTGTTGCTTGTCTTCTTGTCTGCTCCTATTCTAATTTCGTCATTTATTTGTGCTGTGATAAAGCTTAAATAGAGCAAAAATAAACAGCAAATTAATTTTCTTTTCATCAGATTACAGTTTTAAAAACGCTTTTGTTTAATTTTTTAAACATATACTTCATTCTAAAGTACAAAACTAATGCCAAAACAGTTAAGCCTAAAATGAAGCCCATCCACATTCCATAAACACCATAATTAAAAACAAAAGCCAAAAAATAACCGCCTGCTAAAGTAAAAGTAACGTGTACTAAGCCTGACATCCACATAGGTATTTTTACATCTTGCACCCCTCTCAGCAAACCTTGCAATGCACTTTGGATACCGTCTGGAATTTGAAATAGAGCCGCATATAGTATCAGTGAACTGGCTATGGTGTACATTTCTAAATCTTTTATTTTGTTTATGTATAAGTCAGGCATATAAGGGCTCAGGAATAAAAAACACAATGCAGCACAAATCTCATACATTATTGCCAAAAACAACACGTTTTTTACAAGAATCTGTAACATTGCACCATTTTTTTCGCCAAGATAATTGCCAGCCATAACGGTAGCGGCAGACCCTACGCCAGTAACTAACAAATATGTAAGGCCAGCATATTGCAAAGCTATGGTGTGTGCTCCTAATTCAGCATTACCAATCCAACCAATAAATAAACCTGCTAAAGTAAACACGGTTACTTCTATGAACATCTGAAAACCAATAGGTAAACCTATCCTGAGTATTTCTAAACATTTTCTATAGTAGACTTTGAACTCCTTTACTGAGATTTTTTCTTTGTATTTTTTTGATATAATAATAAACAAAACTAAGAAAAAAATGGAGAAAAATTTAGATGCTAAAGTAGCTACACCTGCTCCTGTTATACCCAGTGCCTTAAAACCAAAGTTCCCGAAGATTAGCCAATAATTGAGCAAAACATTTACTGCATTGCCCAACAAACTTCTTATAGTAGCAGCTACTGTAAGCCCAAAACCTTCATAAAATTGTTTTAATGTAAGAAAAAAACCAATTGGAACCATAGATATGGCCATTAGATAAATATATGGTTTACTTAAAGATCTGACTAAGGGATCTGGATGTAAATATTCTAGGAAAAATGTTGAGCTATAAATTAATCCCCCAATCAAAATAGAAACCATGAAATGTGTAACAAACGAAGAGCCTAGTATGTTGGGTTTATTTCCTTGACCATCTTCTTTTGCAATAATGCTAGTTATACCAATACTTATACCTATTAACAATATAAATGGAATTATAAATACCTCAAAACCAAGGGTACATGCTAACATATGTGTTGGGTTGTATTTTCCAAGCATGGCAGAGTCTGTCATATTTGCAATAATGTTACCAGCCTGACCTATGCTTACGGGTATAGCTAAATAAAAAAGCTGTTTTACTTGTTGTTTAGAACTGATAGTTATCATAAATCTGCCTGCAAGATAGACATTTTTTAGTAATGTCTTTTTGCCAACCAATGAGTTATTAAAAAAATAGAAGCGGGTAGAATTTTTAAAATTAAAGCGTATTCAATTGTATTAAATAATAAATGTGAATATTCCTAATTGTACCAGTATAGGAATTGATTATTGATTTAGGGCGAAACCCTATCGGGTCATGCTCTATGTCTCGCTTTTTTTTCTGAAAATGCAAAAAAGAGCTCAGCTTCGATCCTTCTCGCAAAAAAAAAATAATTGATACTGGTATCATTGCGGATATTCACATAATAAATCTATCAGATCTAGATCTTCAATTTTTATTAGAATAACCTACTTAAACAATCTCTGTTGTTTCTGTCATAAAAACAACTCCATATTTTTTTAATTCTTCTAAAATTGGTGTGTATAGTTCTGGCAGTGTTGGGATAAGTATACCCTTGGTTTTTATTTTTTTTTGTAAGAGTAACTTTGTGGCAATACCTACTGGTATACCTACAGTTTTTGCCATTGCTGTATTTTTAGAATTTTCACCTATAAGTTTGCAATATGAAATTGTAGAGTATTTTTTATTTTTAGTTTCAAATTCTATTCTATGTACCATAAGTACCATGTCTTTGTCTTCTGGTTTTAATTTCCACTTAAGTTCAAGAATTTGCTGTAGAATTTGTGCAGGCGAGGCATTGTCTAGTGTAATTTTAGTTTCACTAAATAGACCAAGCCAATTTAGTTTTTCAAATACATTGCTTTTATTTTTTGTGTTTAACAAGTTGTCTATTTTTTCTTCTACTGTAAGAGTAGAATAAGGCAAAAATGAATCTAAAAAATTTCTATACGTCATTCCTTTGCAGTTTCTAATTGCAAAACTATCATTTGTGAGCCCTAAAGTGATTAAAAAATCCCAGGCCTCGCAAAATCCTATGTTCCTAAGGGTGCCTCTAAATACAGAAGGGCAATTTGATAGTTTATATGCATCTAAATAGTGCAATGAATTTCTATTTGCATATGCCTCATAGGTTCCTATATGAGGTATACAAACTTCTTCGGTTCTTTTAAAAACAGATGAATAGGGGATGTATTTTAATGCATTATTAAACTTAAATTTTACAACGCCTTGCCCAGCAAGGACTACATTCCTAGGATTCCAAGAAAATTTGTATCCCCAAGGATTGTCATCAGACTCAGGAGCAATAAGTCCGCCAGTGTAGGAGGCAAAAGAACTTATTTCCCCTCCTTGAGATTTTATTTTGTCTATCAATGTCATAGCAGACATATGATCTATGCCTGGATCTAGCCCACATTCCATGATAAATTGGATGCCTTTCTTTTTGGCTTCTAGGTGTAGGCTTTCTATCTGTGGATTTAAATAAGAAGCGGTAATAAGATGGGTAGATGATTCTAAACAACTTTGAGCTACTTTGCCATGCAAGTGAGCCGGGAGCATAGAAATAACTAGATCTACATCATGAGTTTCTAAGGGTTTGTCTGCAGTAATGTCAAATTGGAAATAAGTAGAATTAGGAACTAAGTCAGCTACTTTTTTTGCGTTTGACATTAGTAAATCTCCCACCCTAAGGCTAAGGTTTAATTCTAAAGCATGATTTTTTAGGTATAATGCCAAAGAAAAAACAGATCTTCCGGCGCCCAATAATAATATTTTTGACATGCTTACCTAGACTACTCTGAATCTATTTCTTTTTTAAACTTTAAAATTAAATTTTGAAGCACCTCGTTTTCATCTTTTAAATGTGAATTTTTAGAAAAAAGTTCTGAATTTTTCTTTTTAAGAATTTCTATTTCTTGAGTTAGGTTGTTTTGATTTTTTTGAATTTCTTCTTGTTGCAGTCTTACTTCTCGTTCATGTATTTCTAATTGTTTAGAACTGTATTGAGCTTGTTTTAAGAGTTTCTTTGTGCGCTCATTTACTTTTGCACTAGATATTGTAGTGGCTGTAGACTCAGCTAAATGTTCTACAAACTCAATCTCATATTTTTCAAACAATTTAAAGGAAGCAATCTCTAAGACTCCAAACACAGTTTCATTTGCCACCATGGGCACAATCAAAATTGCTTTTGGCAATGCTTTACCAAGACCAGAAGTAATTTTTATATAATTATCTGGCACGTCTGTGATATAAATAGTGTCTCTTTCTTGCCAGCATTGCCCTATTAATCCGTCTCCAGAATAAATTCTTTGGTCTATAAATTTTTGTCTATCCCATGCAAAGCATCCTTTAATTTCTAAAAAAGGTATACTTGCGTCATTGTCATTAATTACAAAAATAGCTCCTTGGTTTGCGCCTAAGTAATTCACCAATTCATTCACTAGACTTTCACTCAATTTTGTTACATTATCACTTCCCACCCTGAGTAGTTCACTAAATTTAGCCAATCCGCCAGTAGTCCAGTTTCTTTTAAAATCATCTTCAGAAACCTTTTTTAAATTATTTTTCATAAGTAGAAGATTGTTTCCTAGGTCATCATGGCTAGAAAGTGGTTTGAAATTAACTTCAAAATCTCCATTTCCTATGGACTTAGAAAAAGAAACAATACTTTTCAGACCATTAATTAAGTTGACTAAAGCAGCGTTTATCTGACCAATTTCGTCTTTTCGTTTTTCTAATTTTACAGTTGGTAATTGACCTTGACCCATAGTTTGGAGCAAAGTTTTTAGTCTATTTATGGGATCTACAATAGAGTTAATAATAAGAAATGCAATTATAAATCCTAAGATAAACAAAATTATGCCTAACCATAGCACATAATTTTTTAGTTTTAAGCAAGTATTTTCTATTTCTGAACGTAAACTATTTGCTTTTTCTTCTTGCTTTGAAACAAGAATATCTATGTCTCTAGAGACTGCATTTATCTGGTCTAAACGCTCTCCACTAGTGTAAGAAAGTGACAATAATTGGAGCTCTTTAACTGCCCCAGTATCAAGATAAACACTTCTTTCATCATATTTAATCATTATGTTGTGTTGCAGTCTTAAAATAGAATCTACGTCTACAATTAGTTTATTTGTTAAATTTATATTGTCCTTATCCCAATATTGCCCCAATTGCTTTAAAGATTTAATAAGTATAGGGAAGTCTTCGCTGTGTAGTTTGCTCAATTGATTTTTTTGAGGGGTATCATCAGAAGCATTTGAAATCCATACAGCAATTAGTTTTTCTGATTGATTGATGAGGTTTTTTAAGTCTTTTAAGTATACTATAGAAGGGTTAGATACATCATTTGTGTAAGCATTAAGTTTTGATGTTTTTAACAAAGTAAAGTATATAATAACAACGCTTACTAATATAGAGCCAAGTAAAATGCCAAATCCTACCCATAATTTGCTACCTATGTTTAACTTAGATTTCATGTATTTTATTGTGTCATTTATTTATTTATTTACACACTAACCAATATACAAGAAATATTACAAAACTTAAAGCTAATTGTAATTCGGGAGGTGTATTTTATAAAAATTCTACTTATTATGCTTTTTATTTGGATTCAATGATACATAATGTTAATTTTCAATAAATGGAACAACATAAAATACATACTGCTAAATATTATACTCGGTTCATTAGAGTATATTTTCTGGCTTTTGTATTTGTGTTGGTTCTAATTTTATCTTTTTTGACTTCTAGTATTTTTATCAGGGCCAAACATCAAGAAAAGCTCAGTCAAGTTAAAAAGGTAAGGAATACGCTAAACTATTTAGACAAAAGTGTAAAATCTCAGCTATATGATGGGCGCTTGAATTTAAAAAATGTGTTTGTAGAATTTAGTCAGCTAAATAAAGAAAGCATAAAATATATAGATTTGAATGATGCTAAACTTTTAGATTCCATTTCTAAGCTAGATAAATTAGCTAAATATTTTAATGTAGACCCTGAAGTAATACTTTGCTTAGAAATAATAAATGATTTGGAAAAAATAGATCAGTTACTTTTAAATTCTGAAGAAAGTAGTTTTTATAAAAAAGACAGAAGGGAATTTTCAACTGATGGAATTGAATTTAATAAAAAATGGGATAATTTGGTTTTTTTATTAAACAAAACGTACATAAAAACCCAGCAAGCTTGTGATGCAAAGATGGAGCACATAAAAAGAATAATTTTTATCCTGTCTGTTTTGTGCATACTTGTTTTAATTGTATTTATCATTGTGCTTATTTATGTTTTTTATTATAAGATTATTATAGGATTACAACATCTAAAGGCGGTTTCTTTTCAGTTTTTCGAACAAAAATCCACAATAGACATAAAGAAAATAAAACTTACAGGTGAGTTAGAAGCAATTCAAACTAATCTATTTAATGTGTTTCAGCAATTCAAACAAACTGAAGAGGTATTGGGTTTGTTTTATTCTAAAGACAAAGTAACAGACTATGATTTAAGTGGCTTTGAGAAAAATATTTTCTTTGATTCAGTAAACAAATTGAAAAATCAATTACGTGATTTAGAGAGCAATGAAAATTATAGGAATTGGAACTTAAATGGCATTACTCTATTAACTGAAGTAGTAAATAAGCACAATAATGACCCTAAAAAATTATTTGAACAGTTTCTCATAACCACAGTAAAATATATAAATGCTGTTCAGGGCGGTATTTTTGTAAAAGAAACAGAAGACCTTATGACATTAGAAGCTTCTTATGCTTATGATCGTTTAAAGAAAAAAAATAGAGTTTTAAGCAAAGGAGAAACTATTTTAGGAGAAGTTTGGGAAGAGGAAAAGGTACAATATATAGAAAATATACCGTCGGATCATTTCTTTGTTAAATCTGCTTTGGGAGAGTCTAGGCCAGTTTCTATGATTATTGTGCCTTTGATAGAAAGAGGGGAATGTTTTGGTGTAATAGAATTATCTGTTTTTTCTACTATGAGTACACAAACACAGGACTTTGTCATAAAAGCTTGTGAAATACTTTCTGCTGCAACCTCTACTGTTAAAAGTACTCAAAAAACTAAGCAGCTCCTAAGAGATACTCAATTTCTGGCAATGAAACTCAAAGAAGAAGAAAGCAAAAACGTACAAAAAATTCAGGAATTGAAATCTCAAATTGAAAAAGAACATCATAAGCTGTTTTTAAAAGATGTAGAGTTAAAAACCAAAAAAATGCTTTATGATCAACTTCTAAAAAAAGAAGGTAAATTAATTAATCAAATAGAGCTAAATGAAATAAATTTTAAAGAAAGATTAGAAAAATCTCTCACAAACAATGAAAGTATCATCAAACTGGAGAATCTAAATAACACCTTAAAAAAAGAAATAGAAGAATTAAAAGAAACGGTGCATATTAGAAATGTCAAAATAGAAAGGATGAAGAGAAAAATGAATTCAGAAAATTAAGTCTAAATGATGAGAAGAAAATACGAAAATGTTGCCATTATTCTTTTTGTAGTTAATTTAGTAATCATCATTATTGGATTTGTGTTGTTGCAGCAAAATTTAACAGAATCCTTTAGATGTGAAAATTTGGATAAACTTCATGATTCTATTGAAGAAAATGCTAAAAATACCATTATCATATTTATCCTTTTGATAGCTTTTACGGTATTTATGATGTATCTTCTATTTAAACTATCCAATGATTTTAAGAAAAAATATGTGCTCAAACAAGAATTACTCACGATTGATCCATTTGGTAATGACGGACCTAACTTAGAAAATGAACAATTTCAAAATATTAAAGCCCTCGAGGCGCAAAAGTTTTTAAGCCTAAAGAACAAAATAACAGAAATAGATGATTTTGAAATGAATGCAAAGTCCTTTTGCGATAAAGTTCTTGGAATCATTGCTTCAGAGTATGAGGTTTTTCAAGGGTTATTTTACATTGTTAGAGACAAAGGAAGTCTAGTTGTATGTGGCAGTTATGCATATAATTTCAGAGAAAATCAGGAATTAGAGCTTGGAGAGGGGTTGGCGGGCCAAGTAGCGAAAGCAAAACGCACCGTAAACATTAAACAGATTCCTAGCGGGTATATAAAAGCTGTTAGCGGGTTAGGAGAATCTACACCTACTAATCTATTGATATGTCCACTACTTTCAAACAATGAAGCAACTGCAGTAATAGAATTAGCATCATTTAAAGAATTTAGTAAAGAAGAAGAACAATATTTTACCACATTGGGAGAATTAATAAATGAAAAACTTTCTAATCTGAAATAATACAGAAAAAAATGTTGAACAAAATAAAACATTTCGGAAAAAAAATAGCGCTGATTGTAACCGCATTAGTTGCATTTTCGGTTATTTCAATTACCCTACTTTCCTTTTACTTAAACCGTAAAACTGTTAAAGAAAATTTTCATGAAAGTGTAGAATTACATAACAAATTATACCTGCATGAAATAGAAAAAGAATTTAGATCATTGCAAACCCAGGTAGCATATATTGAGGCAAAGGAAAGACTATTTACTATCCCTTTTATACAATTAAATAACACGATTAATGGGCTAGATACTTCTAAAAATAAATTTGCTGAGCTCACTTCATATTTCAAAAAAGAAATTTTTAATGAATTGATTCAAAATCCAATAGTAGAGAATGTTTACTTATTAAATACAACTCAGCCAGAACCCATTGTTATTTTCGAGTCAGGGTCAATATTATTAAACAATAAGACTAAAAATTTCAAAAATATAGATAATGTTGGTGTAAACATACATGTAAAAAAACCTAATATAAATCAGCCAATACTAGAGTCTGGCAGGTTTTATACCTATGTGAGTCATCCCATTTACATAGAGGACGTTGTATTTGGTATGGTTATGGTAAAAGTGGATTTGGCTAAGGTGGCAAAAAAAGTAAAAATTCAAGAGACCTTTTTAGAAAAAACTAAACTTATAAATGAGGTAGTGAAATTAGAAAAAAAGAACATTTTTAAAGTACATGTAAGTAAAGATTCTTCAGTAGAATTCTATGAAGAAAGAGAAAATGTGTTGTATCCTACAATTATTGATAATTGGATGAAAGTTTCTAATTATTATTATGATTTTGATATTGAAAATAGGAATCAATTAAATTATTGGTCTTACAACAAAGAGTTAGGTATCTGTGTACTTACAAAATTACAAATAAGTTTAAAGGAATATAACAAAGGTAATTTTAACTATTTAACGTTGCTCATAGGGTTTGGTATTGTATTGACTTCATTAGTAATAGCTCTTTACTTTGCTAGAGTAATAAGCTACCCTATAATAAAATTGAAGCGTGTTTTAAAGTTAGTGAGTAAAGGTGTTTTGCCAAATAAACTAAATTCACCTTTGAGTGATGAGGTTGGAGAAATGATAACTACTGTTAATAAAATTGTTAATTCTCTTAAAAAGACTGCTGAATATGCACAGAAAATTGGGCAAGGTGAGTTTGCAACAGATTTTCAGCCTCTTTCTAAACAAGATATTTTAGGAAATGCCTTAGTAGACATGAGTGAAAGCTTACAAAATGCAAATATAAAAGATGTTGTAAGAAATTGGATTATAGAAGGTCTTGCAAGCCTAGGGGAGATTTTAAGAAATCATGACAGTGTTCAAAAAATAAGCGAAGAGGTAATACAGTTTATTTGTTATAGGGTAGAAGCCTTACAAGGTGCTTTTTTCCTTTTAGAAGAAAGTGATGAAGACCAAGATAAGCTAGTAATGAAAGCTACCTATGCCTATGGTAAGTTTAAAAATATTAAAAGGCAATTTTATTTTGGCGAAGGGATTATTGGGCAGTGCGCAGCAGAAAAGAATATTATTTTACGTTCAGAAATACCAGATAACTATATGCTTATAAGTTCTGGTATACTAGGAGACCAACACCCAAGTCATTTGTTAGTGGTGCCACTTATTTACAATGATAAGGTATATGGCGTGATAGAGTTGGCTTCACTCTCTATGTTTGAGTCAGACAAAATAGACTTTATGGAAGAGGTAGGCGCTATTATTTCAAGAACTATTTTTAATATTAATGTAAATGAAAACACAAGAAACCTACTCGAAAAATCACAAGTTCTAGGTCAAGAACTTACAGATAAAAAAGAGGAATTAGAGCAAAATGCCAACAAAATGGCAAAAACGCAGGTAGAAATTACTGAAGCAAATCAGAAACTAGAAGAGCAAATTTCCAAAGTTAGAGAAGCACAAGAAAGACAAACTGCACTTTTAACAAATTCTGATGAGGTTATTTTTATTCTAAACCAAGCGGGTCTTGTAAAATACGTTTCTCCATCAGTTCAGAGGGTTTTAGGCTACCAAGAAGAAGATGTTATAGATTCTAGAGACAGTAAAAGAGTACATGATTTGCATCAGACTATTTATACTACTTTCTTTACTAATATTCTCAATAACGCTATAGAGGAACAAAAAATACAATACGAATACTACAAAAAAGATGGGAGGTTGGTGTGGTTAGAATCCGTAGGTACTAACCAAATAAACAATAGCGCTATAAATGGGCTGGTTATAAATGTCAGAGATATTACCATAAAAAAACAAGCTGAAGAAGAACAAAGAAGACGCTCACAGAT
>JAYVIQ010000060.1:0-3484 GCA_043770215.1 Cytophagales bacterium
ATTTAATAAACAAATAATAATGAAGACATATTTTCAAAACCTTAATAAAATCAAAATATTAGTTTTTGTAAAATTGCTTTTGCTAATGCCCATACTATGCCATAGTCAAGCAAATTTTAGAGTATTATTTTCAGATCAAGATCTTGCACTTCAGTCTTTGGAATACAGTCGCACTAGTGCCATTGGTACTCCTTGTGGTCAAGGAGAAAGGATTACAACTTCTAACATTCAAGGAAAAAAAATATCTGAAGTTGATTGGTATAATGGATATCGATGTGGCATGACTAAGGTTTATCAAAATGGCACATTAGTAAAAGAAATTAAATTTTACTACAACTACATTCTTTCCTATACCTACTATGAAAATGGAGTAGTCAAATGTCATTTATCAGAGGACAGAATGTCATTTAAAAGAAATGGACAAATTGTTCAAGATAAATGGCAAAATATTACTGTTGTAATTGGAAACAAGAAAGCAGTTGTCTTAAGCAAAATGGAATTTGTAGATTTAACTAGTATGATGCTGATGCCTGAAGAAATAGTCGATTTTTTGGAAGGAATAAATAATGCTGCTGGCGATGCAATTCAAAATGGTAATAAAAATTTATTTGTGTGTGGAGGCAATGTTAAAGCCTTACCTGGTGCTGATATAAAAACAGCTTTAAATAGTTCAAATCAGCAAACAAAAACCACGGCATTTGAAAATATACATTCAAATGTAAATCAATGCTCTGCAAATTTAAGCAGTGCAAATAGATCAAACTACAATGGTGGTGGCAGTGGACCTTCAGCTGAACAAGCAAGAATAACGGCTGCAACTTCAGCTATCGATAATATGATTGCAAAATGTGAGGCGATGAAGGATGATAATTCATTAATTGCAGACCCTGAAGATGATGTATGGTATGCAGTACGACCATTAGCAGGTTCATCTTCTTTGCCTGTGCTGAGAGCAGCTGCAAGTGGTCGAGCAGCAGAACTTACACAAATAGTTATTCGAACAGGAAATATAGCTTACAATGCAGCCAGTGCAACAACCATTGGTGGCTCTGCTGCTGGTGGTGGAGCAGCTGGTGCTGGCACACTTTCAGCAGGTTATGTTGCTGTAGTAGGATTAGCGGCTGTAGGGGCTTTTACTTTGGGATTCGGTGCTGGTACTCTTCTCAATATGGCTACAGAATCTGTGGGTATCAACGATGCAGTTATTAATACATTTTTTAATGCTAAAGAAAAAGTAGATGAGGGTATAGATGCAATTAATTCTTCTGTAAACAGCGCTATTGGGTTTAACCCACCTCCACAAAATAATACAGGAGCTAAGTTAGTTTTACCAGGAGGTGGACAGGATTGCCAGAAATTTAAAGATTTAAAAGAAAGATGTGATAATAATGGATGGCAAACTATGGAATGTAAGGATTTTGTAAGAATCTTTTCCGGATGCGGAAGCAATGTAGATCCAAGAGAAGTATATACAAATCCAGATGGAGATTTTGCAGGAGGAAGTTGTGCTAATATTTCAGCCGCTGATCAGCAAAAAAATAGGTGTAAAGGTATGGGAATGTTTGCTATGATACCTCCAGGAGGAGAATTAGTGTGTAGCATGAATAAAGCAATGGATTTTAATTTATTAACTTACAATCCAAAAGCAAAATGGTGGACCGACCCTAGCCCTAATGATGGTAATACATTCTTAAGGACAGACTTTAAAAAAATATTTAGCAACAGTAAAATCCAAGCTTACAATAGGATGACTAATGGTCAATTTAAGCAATTGAGTGATGGAACTGCAAAATCTACATTGTTCGTATTTCTAGATGCGGACTGTCCGGCATGTAAATCCTTTTCTGCCATATTAAATTCAAAAGAGGTAAGTGATGCGATGGCAAAAAATATTGATATTGTGGCTATTGATGCAGGAGCAAATCTTGATTTATGTTCTGATTTAAATATTTTGGGTTATCCTTCTTTCTTTTTAAAGAAATCTAATGGCACCAAAACTCCAATGGTAATAGGAGCTTTTAGCAAGTCTGATTTGATAAAGTTTATGCAAACACCATAGTTATAATATAATATTGAGAGGTAAACGCCTAACCAATTTTTACCTCTCAATTATTTGCTATGTAATCTATAATGAGTAGAGTAAGTGAATTTTAATATAAAAAAGGCAACGCCAACCATTGTCTGCGTTTTCAGACTAAAAATTAAAAAACAGGTAACACCCAAAACTCATTCTCTATTTTTATATTCCAAATACAAGATGTGCTGTATTAACTATTTCTAACTAGCACACCATGTTTTAATTTGAAAAAACTGAATACGCTAATGTAGCTATCCTTTTAGAATACAATCATGCAAAGTTTATGATTAAACAATGTTAATTGTAACCCTGCCAAAATAAATTAGCACAACTTTTACAAGTACCTGTATGACTATTCAGGCTTATTTCTATTGACCTTTTGCAACTCCTCAATATCAGCAGCATCCTTGGCTCTGCCGGTATTCATTTTCATCAGAATTAAATCTTGTAGTCTAACAATTGGAATAGGGATATTATCACATGTAATAATTAATTTATGTGCAAATGACTCATCAAAATCTACCAAATTAACTTTTGTGAGAAAATCAATTTTTTGTGGCTCCAGGCCAATACTAAAAGAAATGGCTTGTGTAAAATCCATTGAAAGCAAGACCTCAAGGTCTACATCTTCTATTCCATATTCAAGCAGTGCTGTATGAACCAGAGTCTTATTTGCATTACTTGGTTGGAGCCACAAGTCCATATCACCTGTAGTGCGTGTGTAGCCGTGGGATATTACAGCATAGCCTCCAATCAACAAATACTTTACTTCGTGTTTGTTGAAAAAAGAGAGAATTTCTATATGCTGATCATTAAAAATATTCATGAAATCTTAGTGTAGCATATCTTATATTTACTCAATTCTGAGGCAGCAAATTTGTCCTTGTATACTTGCCGAATTAATACATTCGCATAGGCGAGTCTCTCTACCATAGATAGGTTTGAAAAATAGCGTGCTTCTTCTGCTTTTTGCTCCTCTATGTTTTTGTAGATGGTAATTTTCATTTTATTAGGTGTTGTCTCCATGTGTACTTATTCACGAGTTAGTTATTATTTCTAAACTACATTGAAGCTTATCCAAATATACATCTATTTTACTAAAGCTTGAAAAAACACAAGGTAAAGTGTGTACAAACAATTTGCACTTTTGAGAATGGCTTGGTAACCAGGCTTTAACCTACTTGTGCTTTGTTGAAAGAGAGACTAAAGTCTCGATACCCAAAATTTGGTGCAATTTGTACACACTGTCTCGGTGGTCCGGTGTTTTTTTTTATTGTGTGTTTTTAGATTTCTGTTTAGCTCCATATTATTGGTTTAACGCTTTGCATTCAGGCCACTCGCTCTCATTACTGCATCCTGTCCGAAGCGCTTGCGTATGCGATCCATCTGATTCAGCAAACTGATCTG
>JAYVIQ010000061.1:0-23960 GCA_043770215.1 Cytophagales bacterium
AGGGGTATCCAGCCGCCATGTAGGTGATAAATAGCTTCTTTTTTTGAAAGAATGGCTTTTTTTAATTCTTTATCTATAAAAAACGGAAATTTGTGAGAGCGATAAAGGATAGTAGAAAAAGTTCTAGGGGGGTAATCATGTTTTGTGTCTTTTGTTATTCCCCAAACGGCTACATTCTTTCCTGCGTTTGCTTGCTCAGTTGCCATTTGGTATACCACTTTGTTTACTCCATTAAGTCTGTTTGGATTGGCTTTTCCTAAAACGATATGAATGATTTCCATAAATAGAACTGTTTTTTTGATAAAATAAGTAGCCAAAAAATAATAAGAAGAAACTGCGAGACAATTAATCCACATAAAGCACCATACAAAGAGAAATGGGTAAGTAAATACTCTGAAAACAAAATAGAAAACGCTAGTGTGATTGCATACCCATAAAAAAAATAATTGTTGAGGTGTAAGATTCTAATTCCAATCCTTATTGGTTGGCAAATATAAATAAGTGTGTATAATATGGTCATGCCTTTTAATAAGAATGCATATTCTTTAAAGTCTGCTCCCCCCGCTATTTCCATAACTTGTTCTGAAAATATGAAAATAAAAATCATAAAAAGTAAAAAAACTATTCCTGCATACTTGGTCATTTTTGCTAGATAGGCAATGGCTAATCCTTTATTTTTTGCAAAATATAAAGAGGTCTGCGGCAACACATAATTCTCAAAAGTTTGTAGTAGAATGTTTAACACACCAAATAAAGATTGGGCCAACCGTAAAGCACCCAATGCTCTGCTTCCTAAATAAAACCCTGATGCAACTACAAATAAATTGCCAGACCACCACTGTACCAATGCGGTCATAAATAACCATTTTCCTTGTATAAAATGAAGCTTTGAGAATTCTTTAAAAAGATTAATGGGTATGCCTTTTGGTTTTAGAACTATAACGCCAAACACTATTGAAGGCAAATACGCAAATGCAAATTTAGTAAACAATGCATCAAGCGAGATAGATTTTTGGGATGTGAAAATGACTAAAATGACCAAAATCTGCCCTGCACTACAAAATAAGTCTAAAACAACCACTTTTTTTGCTTTGTCTAATGCCAAGAAAACTTTTCTTAGGTAATCATGAAAAGCATAAAAAAGAATAAAAAAACAAGCTGATAAACTTAATCCTGGTATGGGGTGGAAAATAAAAAAACAAAATAGTAAAAATGATGATGCACACAGAATAGTTGATTGAGACAGAAAAGTGAAGCTGATGTAGGCATTTTTATTTTCCTGATTACCAATATTTACTTGAAAAGGTTGTATAATCAAAGCACTTGTTAGGCTAATAAATAAAAAAACACCTAATACTACCCCTGAATAAATACCAAAATCATAAATACTTAATGTTCTTGCCAAAAAAATTGTGAGCAAAAAACTAGTGCCGCTAAATATAGCTTGATCCAAAATGATTAACACTCTATTGTTTGCTAATAATCTTTTAAGCATTCATTTTTTTCTTAATAAGTATTTTTACTTTTCTAAATAACCCAGAGAAATACATAAAGATTTCACGAATCAAACTAGGATTGTATCCTATTCTATTAATTGCAAAGTATAAAGATGGAATTGAATATTCTTCTTTCATCAAATCTATTTTAATGATTTCTTTTGCTGGTGTCAGTCTAGTGTCTATACATACCAGATTCATATGGGCTACATCCATAATAGATAATGTAAACTGGCTGCCAAATTCTTCATTTAAGACCAATATTTGTTCGTAATTTTCTCTAAACTGCAATACCCATTCTTGTATTTGTGCATTAGAAAAAGATTTAAACATATCATTTTTTATGTTAAAAATATCTAAGTATTCATTTATTGATGTAGGTTTATCTACCTGTAGCATCTCTTTTTTGTGTAAAATAGAATGAAAATCTATCAAAAGTACTTTTCGCTTTTGATAAACAAAACTATTGACTAGATTTTTGCATATATACGATGCGCCTTCTTTAATACAGTAACCAGTAAAGCATATAATTTCATGAGAGGCAATTATTTTTTTCACCTCAAATTGCGCTAATAGTATCAAGAAAAATGATTTTTCGCTTTTTCTATTTAATAGTTTGGGTACTTCTGCTACAATAGGAATCATAGAGTTTTTTTCAACTGTAGCTATGTCATTTACTTTTGCTTTAAGAGAATGAATGATAAATATGAAGGCTATTGCCCCCATTAAAAATAAAATTGAAGTAACAATTTTTATAATCCCTCTATTTGGAGAAACGGGAGTTTTGGTGATGTATGCTGGGGTAATAATTCTGTGGAATGCTATTTTAGCAGATCGGGCTATTTCTGCTTCTATTTTTTTTCCATTCAAAAAATTGTAAGATTGCTGGTAAATATTAAATTCTCTATTTAATACATTCAGTGCATTTTCCTTTTCTGGCACCCCAATAAAAACTTCTTCTCCTTTTACAATATCTGCTGTTAATTTATCGTATTTTATCTGTAGGTTGTTTTTTGTATTTTTTATACTTTCTATCAAATAACTTGTTAGGTCATTTACCTTTTTATCTATTATTAAAACTCTTTCGTCTTTTTCAGTGTATTGCAGCAATAAATCTCTTTTGTCTGATTGGAGCTGCTTTATTTTTTTTACCATTTCTGTAGACAATAAATCTGTAAAAGCTTCAAAATTTGGAGCCAATTTGTAAAAATCATTTTTACCAGACTGAATGTAGGATTCTAATTCCATGATGGCTTGCAAACTCATTTTTAGGTTTGTTTGCTGTATTTTTAGTTGAGACAGCTTACGTAAATCTGTTTCTGTTTCCTGACTTATATTTGTTATCTTATAATCATTTCTGTACGTAAGTATTTTATTTTCAATATTAGATAATTGAGTGCCAACCTCATTTATACGGTCATCTAAAAATTTAACTGTAATATTTGCCGCGTTAAATTTAGTATCTATGTAATCTTGAATGTATATTTTTGCCAATACATTTGGAAACAAGGCAGCTTTCTCTGGATGAGGAGATTTATAGCTAATTCTAATTACTGCTACATCTTTGTCTATTGGGCTAACGTCTAAATTTTTTGCTAAATCTGAAAACATAGCTTGTTTACTACAAATGACAAATTCATATTCGTCAGGTATTTTAATTCCTGCCTTATGAGCTATAATTTCTTTATTTATTTTTACTATTATTTTAGAATTTTTTACGGTCAAAGTGTCTCCAAAATTACCACTGTCAAGCAAGGTTTCACCATCATAAACGGTGGCCAAATACGCTTTACTTAAGTGCAATTTGTACGTACGGTCTTTTTGATTTTCTTCAAAATCTATAGGTATGATATCAATGGGGGAGTCTTTAAATAATTCCTGTTTTTTTAAATTGCCAACTCTAAATATTTGAACTTCTAAGTTTACGCTGTCTAATACTTTATTAAGTAAAATGTGAGAGGTTAAGATTTGTATTTCAGCATCTAATTTTTGATTGGTGGCAAATACATCTAAATCTTTGTATAGGTTACTGTGCGGCACTCCTTCTCCATGGTCTGCTAACCTCAATTTGGCTGTGCTTTCATACATGGGAGTAACATAATTTAAATATTTACTAGCTCCCATATAGCCCAATACCATAGAAATAACAATAATTAGCCATCCACGCAGATAGGGTTTTAAAAAAGAGGAAGTTTCGCTCATATAACTTATTTAAAAACCCCCAAAAGCACAGCGGCTGTAGTAATTGCTGATGTAAAAGGAATTATTGTTGAAATTCTTTTATCAAAAACCTTGTATTTTTTTGATGGTACTATGACTATATCACCAGGATATAAATCTATGTTCTGGTACAAAAAATCACCTGATTTTGTAAGGTTTATATTGGCTATATGAACATTTGGTCCTACTTGTCTCAAGACTTTTATATATTTTACATTGGCATAGAAATCAAACCCTTTGCAAAGTGTTACCATTGTAATCAAAGAATTTTTTTCTTTATCTACTGTGATTACCTGCGGGTCACGTACTTCTCCTAATATTGTAATCTGTCTATTTAAAATTTTAATATCTACAATTGGGTTAAGTACCCATTCTGAATATATAGATTGTAGAGTGTCTTTTAGCTCAATAATTGTTTTGTTTTCAACTGTAATGGTACCAATTTTTGGAGCTTCTATATTCCCTTTTTTATCTACCAACAGCCATTTTCCATAAATTTCATTGGAGTTATATATTCCAAAACTAGAGCCAATACTTAAATCCTCTTGACCCCAAACGCTTATTGTAATTTTATCGTCTTTACGTATTTTATACTGATAGCTTGAGTCAGGAAAAAAAACACTGTCTATAGTAGCTACAGTGTTGTTTTCCTTTTTAGAATCAAATAAATTTGTTGTTTTACAAGAAACTAAAAGATAAAGTAAAAAAAAACTTAAAAGCCAAGGTCTAATGCTCATTAACGAAGTTTAAATATGGTTTTGAAAATCGATTTTTTTCTGCTGTTCAATACTTTTTTAACTTCTGCTATTTTATCTATGGTTACTAATAAATTTTTGTCTAGTTCTGTATTTTTTTCTAAGTAGTCAAAGGCGCCATACTTAAGCGCGTTTACAGCAGTTTTAATTTCTTCTTGTGCAGAAACCATTACCACATATATATTTGGGTTGTATCTTTTTATTTTTCTTAAAACTTCAAAACCTGTAAATACATCCATATTATAATCTAAAAATATTATGTCTGGCTTGGTATGTAAATTATCCAAACATGCAACGCCATTTTCGAAAATGGTAATATCTTCATATCCTGCACCAACTAATATTTGTTTCATCATATTTAAATGAAAAACATCATCATCTACTACATAAATTTTTATTGGTTTTTGTTCCATTTCAATATGTTTTAGTATTTATAAATGCTTCATTTAATATTCCAAAGATACAAGAAACTAAAATAAAGGCATTTATTTTAAATGATTTTTAAACGTTTAGGCTATTTTAAAATGCAAAGAATTACATTTTGCTTAATTGTTTTGCAACCTCTCTAAGTTGTAAAACAATATTAGTCACTAATTCTGTTAAAACACCATGCTGTATATTCTCCTCACAATTTTCTAACAACCTTATTTCTTTTTCTAAACTTACAATACCCATCTGATCTATGCTCGGCTTTATCTTATGGGCTATCTTTCTTAATGCATCAAGCTTATTTTCATGCAAGGCTTGTAATAACAATTCTGTATTAGATTCTGCCAATTCAATAAATAAAGTTACCATTTTCAAAACAAATGCATCATTTCCTTTGCTTAAATTTTTTAAAAATGTTAAATCATACATCAAATTTCCTGTATTTGTTTCCATATCATCGTTTTCTTCTGACTCTTTTATTTTATTTTTATCTAAGCTTATTGTGCTTTGTACTCTGTTTAGGAAATCCTTTTCATCATAAGGTTTTGTTATGTATGTATTCATTCCTATTGCCAAATACATTTCAACATCGTGTTTAAAGGCATTTGCAGTTAGTGCAATAATTGGAGTATTTATTTTTAATTCATTTCTAATGATTTTTGTAGCTTCTACACCATCCATTTCAGGCATTTGAATGTCCATTAAGATTAAATCAAATGTGTGAGCCTTTAGTAAATCTAGTGCAATTAGCCCATTTTCAGCTTCAATGATATCACAGTTTAAGCCAGATAGGGTTTGAATGGCTATAAAACGATTCATTTCGTTATCCTCTACAAGTAATATTTTAGAGCCAAATATTGATTTTGTATCTACTTCTACTTCTACATTTACCAAATTAGATTTTAGGCCTATTTCAAATTCTAATTCAAAAGTAAAAGTGGATCCTTTTCCTTTTTCACTTTCAACAACTAATTTTCCACCCATCAATGTTATCAAATCATTGGAAATAGCCATTCCTAATCCTGTCCCTTCAAATTTTCTATTGGCGGTATCTTGTTCTTGAGAAAATTTATCAAATATTTTAGAAATATAAACCTCTGACATCCCTATGCCAGAATCACGTATTTGAAATCTTAATTTTTGGAAGCTTTCGGATTCTGATACAACTTCCAAAACCAATGACACAAACCCTTTTTCGGTAAATTTTATTGCATTGCCAATGATATTTATCAATACTTGCCTTATTCTAACCTGATCACATAATAATGAGTCTTTTATTTTTGGACTAATTTCAATACTAAAATCTAATTCTTTTTCTTTAGCCTGGGAATATAATATGCTATGCACATTAGCGGCTACTGAACTGATACTAGATTCATCATTATTTAGCATCAACTCCCCTGATTCTATTTTTGCGATATCTAAAATGTTGTTTAATATTGTCAATAAATGATTTGCAGAAGATCCTGACTGTTTTACATAAAAGGACTGGTCTTCATTTAAATTTTCTTTGTTTAACTGCCTTATCATTCCAATGATTACATTCAGAGGAGTTCTTATTTCATGACTCATATTGGCTAAAAATAATTCTTTTGCTTTAGCTGCTGCCTCAGCTATAGATTTAGATCTTGCCAATTCTATTTCTAATTCTTTTTGTTTAGTAATATCTAAGTGTATTCCTATAGAGCCAATCAACTCTCCATTGTCATTATAATTAGGTGCTCCGCTTAAAAACCACCATCTTTTCTCTCCTTTTTTATTTCTTACTTCTAATTCAATAGCATCAGAAATTCCATTTAGTCTCTTATCTCTGTTTCTTTCTATTAGATCTTTACCCTCTTTTGATAAAAGCATATCTGAGGCTATTTTTCCTTTGAGTTCTTCTAATTCAAAGCCAGATATTTCACAAAAACTTTGGTTAGCGTAGACTATTTCATCATGATTGTTTACTTCCAATAAACCTAAATTCATGTTTACTATGATATTCCTAAATTTTTCTTCTTGATAATTTAACTGTTGTTCTTTTAATTGTCTGTTTTGTACATTTATAATCATCTCACCAAAAAGGTACAGCAACCTTTTTTCTTTTTCTGTGTATTCGTGGTTACTTGTTAAAGAATCAAAACCCAAAAATCCTATTAGTTTTTTTTTGTCAAATAAGGGTACAGTTATGACGCTTTTAATTCCAAGAAACTCTAATTTTTTCTTCTTTTCACTGTCTCTATCTTTCATTTCAGAGACATTTGGAACATAAAAAGTGTCTCCAAACTGATGTTTAGCTATTATTTCAGGGATTAAATCAAACGATATTTTTTGACGTTTGTCTATCCTTGGTTCTATATTTCTACCACACCACTCATATGTATTTGAGATGATACGCTCATCAAAATCATATTCAAATAAGTATACTCTATCTGCGTCTACAAATTCTGCCATTCTTCCAAGAGAATCATTAAAAACAGTATCTATTGCATTTAAATTAATGTTTATGAAAGATGATGCTACATCTATTAAAGTTTCTAATAATTTATGTTCCTTGGCTAGCTTATGTTCTGCTTCATATTGTTGGGTACGATCTTGAGTAATGCCATCTATACGAATTGGTTCTCCGTTTTCATTTAAAATAATTTTACCTTTGTTGTTTACCCATTTAATTTCTCCATTAACAGCCACCACCCTATATTTTACAGAAAAGAAACCTTTTGTTTCTAGCTTATTGTATATAGTACCTATGATATCTTTATCTTCTGGGTAGACAACTTTTTCCCATATGCTCACATCATTTTCCCAATCTTTGGGGGTAAAGCCGTATAGCTTCTCTACAGAAGGTGTAACAAATAAAAAGTTTAAATCTGGCAAGCTTAAAGACCAAACCACATCTGTCATTTCATTTAAGATGCTTTCTAGTTTTCTTTTTGTGTCTATTAAAGCAAATTCACTTTTCTTTTGAGCGGATATATCAATAGCAAGCGCCGTAAACTCTAATTTATTATTAGATCTATTTATCTGTACGCTTTGCCCTATCCAAACCTCAGTACCTGATTTAGAAATAAGTGGAAATTCAAAGTAACTTGATGATTTAGTCTGGTTTACTTGATCTAAATAATGGTTTATAGTTTTCTTTCTGTAATCTTTTCTTACTAAATCTGTATATCTTAGTGTATACAATTCTTCTAGGGAGTAACCAGAGGTTCTTTCTCCAGCGTGGTTTGCGTATGTAAAAAAACCATTTTCGTTGGTTTTGTAAATAATGTCTGAGGCTAAATCTAACGTGGCCTTGTAGGCCGTCTCTGACATTTTAATTCTATCTGATTTTTGTTTTACTAGCTTATGAAGTTCGTTTATTTCTTGTTGTTGCAATTCTTTATTCTTAATGATTTGCAACATTTCAAAGGTTGAATCTATAGTAGAAAAATCTGTCATTAAGACTTTTCTATCTACCAAAGAATCAAAAGTTTCTAAATAAGGTGAGCCAATAAAGATGAGTGTGTTAGAGCTTTTAATAAAAATGATTTGACCCTTTAGTAAGCTTTTTAAGGCTTTATTTTCAAACACAAAAATTTGATTTGTGTTTTGTGACAAAACAGTAAAATCAATTGTTTTAAGAATGGGAGTCTGAATAGTGTAATCAATATTTAACTCCAAATTTCTGGTTATGGACCATATTTTTTTAAAACTTGGACCATAAGAAATCATTTTTAATTGCGCATCTAACTCAAAATAAAATGGGAATGCCGTTTTAAATTGCTCTCTTGTAAATATGATGTTTTCACCTAATTCCATTGAACTTCAGAAATACCTTGATAAGAACTTTTAACTTTTAATTTAAGTAATTTTAATATCCCCAACATAATTAAACTAACCCTCTTCAAATTTCTTAAAATATTTGTTTATTTTTAAAACTATGGTGTTTAAGCATTTAATTATTTTATTTACAGGGCTATAAGTGTATTTCATAACTTAAACAGTTATTCTACCAGTTTTTAGCAAATTGTAAATTTTTGATTTGGCTACGCCTAACGCCTCTGACGTTTCTACAACGTTTAGATTATATCTCTTAAGATAAGAAATTATTATTTCATTTTCATATTCCTTAAGTGTTTTTTGTTGGTAATTGAGTGGGTTGTTTGGACCTAATTCAAAAAATGTTAGGTCATGTGCTTCTATGGTTATGCCATTAGACATTACACAAGCCAAATCAATAACTGCTTTTAATTCTCTTACATTGCCAGGATAAGCGTAAGCGTTCAATTTAATCTTAGCAGACTCATGTATTGTCAAGGGTTTAGATTTATTTAATTTTGAATATTCCTCCACAAAGAATTTGGCTAGGATAATAATATCTGCCCCTCTATTTCTTAGTGGAGGTAATTCTATGGGCAAACCCATAATTCTAAAAAACAAGTCTTCTCTAAAGTTACCTTTACTTACTTCTGCTGAAAGCTTTTTATGTGTTGCTGTAATTAGCCTAATGTCTATTTTTATTGGTAGGTTAGAACCAACTTTTGTTACTTCTCTTTCTTGGATTACTCTTAATATTTTAGCCTGCAAAGAAAGGTCCATTTCTGCAATTTCATCCAGAAATAAAGTGCCCCCATTGGCTTCTTCAAATTTTCCTTTTTTAGCACCAATAGCACCAGTAAACGCTCCTTTTTCATGTCCGAAAAGTTCACTTTCTACAAGTTCTTTTGGAATAGCACTCATATTCAATGCTACAAAAGGAGCTTTTTTTCTTGAGCTATTGTAGTGTATAGCTTTTGCAAATACTTCTTTTCCAGTCCCGGTTTCGCCAGTTAATGATACATTAATGTTGGATTGAATAGCCTTTTGTACCAAAAGAAAGGTGTTTTTTATTGCTTCACTTTGCCCTATAATTGTGGATTCAAAAGCATATTTAGATTCAAGTTTTTCTTTCAGAACCTCTACTTCTTTTTTTAGATTTTGATTTTCTCTAATGTTTATTATTGTCTTCCAAATAACATCTTTTGTGTTTTCATCTTTAATTATGTAGTCTTTTGCTCCAAGTTTTAAGAGTTTTACTGCTACTTTTATATCTTCTTGTCCACTAATTATTACAACAGGGATGTTGGCATTATATTTTATAACTTCTTTCAATAGATTTTCGCCATTCATATCTGGTAAACCAAAATCCATACAAACCAAATGTGGTTCTAAATATAAATTAGATAAAAAATCTTTTGCAGTATGAAACACAGTTACTTCATATTCAAGATTTAGGCTTAAATGATAGGATAAAATTTGTGCAAACCAAGCATCATCTTCCACAATGTATATTTTAAAAATCATAGAATATTTGTAGTTGGGGAAATTGTATATTTAATCACTAAATAAGTAAATTAAAACAAATTTACTCTTAAAGTTGGTTCAAGCAAATAGTTTGGGTGTACTATTACATATTATGTAAAAGAGCAACTAAAAAGGTGCTAAAAGAGAGTATGTAGGTCTTTTTTCTACATCTATTTTAGGCTTTAATTCACATTTTATATAAACAAGAAAGAAAAAGCAATAATTAGCTTTAGTCTTTAGAAATCAATTTATTTTTCTTTTTAGAGTTGTGTTTCAATACTTTGGCATCTACATAGAAAATAGATTCCTCTGCAATGTTTTTTAGCATATCTCCAGAGCGCTCTAGTTTTTGAACAATAGACAATAACCTTAGATAGTTTTCTGCATGTTGTAGGTCTAATCTTATGATGTCTGCTGTAACTTTTAAGGCAGCTACATTTATTTCATCTATAGCTTTATCAATCTTAAAAACTTTGCCTGCTTTTTCTGTGTCTTCTGTTTCAAAAGATTCTATAACATAATCAAACATTTGCAAAACATGTTCAAAAATTTCATTAAATCTTAGTTTATTTAGTATTTCTAGTTCAAATGGCTTATCAAAATCAGAAATGAACTTACCAATAGATTTTGCATTATCGCCTATTCTTTCTAAAAAAGTATTGATGCTCAAAACAGAGATAATCAGACGTAAATCATCAGCTACTGGATTATACAAAGCCAATGTTTGCTCACAGTCTTTAACTATTTTAAGGTCGTAACCATTTACTTTTTTTTCGCTTGCTATTATTTCTTCTGAAATATCTTTATTAAATGTAAATAGAGCTTCTTGGCTACGAGCTACTTGTTTACGGGTTAGGTGCATCATTTCTAATACACTAGTCTTAATATTTTCTACTTGGTTCTGTATTATTGCCATGATTTTTGTTTTTATATTAAGTCAAATGTAAAATAGCTCAATTTTATACATAGAGCAGTGAATTTTAAAAGGGGCTATTCATTAATTTATTAGTAAAGAAAGATCAACCAAATCTACCTGTAATGTAATTCTGAGTGCGCTCTTCTTTTGGATTTGTAAATACGTTTTTGGTCTTACCATATTCTACAAGTTCGCCCATATAAAAGAAAGCAGTTCTATCACTTATTCTGCTTGCCTGTTGCATATTATGTGTAACGATAACTATGGTATATTGTTCTTTTAATTGCAAGATTAATTCCTCTAGCTTTGCAGTAGAAATAGGGTCAAGTGCAGAGGCAGGCTCATCCATTAGTATAACTGAAGGTTTTACAGCTAAAGTTCTAGCAATACATAACCTTTGTTGCTGACCTCCAGACAAAGCCAAGGCAGATTTTTTCAGATCGTCTTTTACTTCTTCCCAAAGATTTGCTTGTTTAAGTGTAGTTTCTACTATTCCTTCTAAATCACTTTTGCTGGTGTTTCCTTGAATTTTCAACCCGTAGATTACGTTTTCAAAAATAGTTTTTGGAAAAGGATTTGGTTTTTGGAATACTATTCCTACTTCTTGCCTTAGTTCTTCTACATTTATTTTTTTGTCATAAATGTCATTTCCATTGAGTAAAATATCCCCCTCTTTTCTAAAGATTTCAATATAATCATTCATTCGGTTGAGGGTTCTAAGTACGGTAGATTTCCCGCAGCCAGAAGGGCCTATAAATGCAGTTACTGAGTTTTTTCTAATGGACAAATCCACATCATGAACTACTTGTTTTTGTCCATAATAAATAGAAAGCTTTTTTGCTTCTATGGTTACTTTTGAATTATCCGTAGGATCTTTTATTAATTCTTCCATGAATTTACCATTTAACTTTTTTCTGCCATTTATTTCTAAGGTAAATTGCAAACCCATTCAACATAAATGTCAATAACAGAAGTACAACTATAGCTCCAGATGCATTGGGCATAAATTCTTCTCTTTCTCCAACCCAATTGTAAATTTGCATAGGTAATACAGTAAAGAAGTCCATAATGCCAGAGGGTACTTTTTTGATGTAAAGTACTGTACCTAAAATCAATAGTGGTGCTGTTTCTCCTATTGCTCTAGATAAAGCCAATATTGTTCCAGTCATAATACCTCCTACAGATGAGGGTAAAATGGTAAACCAAATGGTTTGCCATTTAGTAGCTCCTAAGCCGTAAGAAGCCTCTTTTAAGCTTTTTGGCACAGATCGTATTGCTTCTCTTGTAGAAACTATAATTACGGGCAAAATTAAAAGTGATAATGTAAAAGCACCAGCAATCACTACATTTGAGTTTTCAAATGCCAACAAACCTTTAAATAATGATACACCTAATAAACCATAAATTACAGAGGGTACTCCTGCTAGATTAGAGAGGTTTAGCTCCAAAAAATTAGACATTTTGTTTTTCTTGGTGTACTCTTCTAAGTATACTCCAGCAGAAACACCTAAAGGGATAGAGATAAATGCGGTTAGGAAAAATACCCATAGAGTACCACCTAAAGCGGGTAAAATACCTGCTCTTTTGGCAGATAATGAAGAAGGTGGGCTGGTCAAAAATTTCCAGTTTATTCTGCTAATGCCCTGTTCTGCAATATCATAGATAAATACAACCAAAACTACCAAAACCAAGGCAGTTAGTAGCATGCCTGTATATTTGAATAATGTGTTGTACAAACGATTTTTTTGAGTACTATTCATATTGAGCGTGGAAACGACGTTTTATATAAAAACTAATGCTATTTAAAATAAAAGTAAATACAAATAAAGCCATACCTACCGCAAAAATACTTTTGTAGCGTAGAGAACCAAATTCCACATCTCCAGATGCTGTTTCTGCCATATAAGTAGTAATGGTCATGACGCTTTCAAGTGGGTTAAATGTAAGTTGAGGTTTTGTACCTGCAGCCATAACTACAATCATGGTTTCGCCTATGGCTCTTGAAATGCCCAATATGATAGAAACCATAATGCCAGAAGATGCTGATGGAACAACTACTCTAAATGCAGTTTGCAATGTGGTAGCTCCCAAACCATAAGAAGCCTCTCTCAAAGATTTTGGTACTGCGTTTAGTGCGTCCTCGCTCAGTGAAGAGATAATGGGTAAAATCATAATAGACATTACTATGCCTGCAGATAGAGCATTAAATAGCGGTAAGTCTGGCAAAAGCATTCTTAAAAAAGGGGTTAAAACAGCAAGCGCAAAGTATCCGTAAACAACCGTAGGTACAGCAGCAAGCAATTCTAATAGGGGTTTTAAAATTCTCCTTATTTTGTCTGAAGCATATTCTCTTAAAAAAACAGCAATAACTAAACCAATTGGAACTGCCAAACATACGGCAATAGAGGTAGTTAACAATGTGCCGCTTAAAAGCACTAAAACTCCGTATTTAGGGTTTTGCTCGTTGGCTGGATTCCACTCCTTATCTGTCAAAAAACTTAAAATAGAAATTTCAGAAAAGAAATCAATAGATTCTGAAAACAATACCCATAAAATTCCTAAAGTAGTTAAAATAGTTATTCCAGCGCTTAGAGCTAAGAATTTTTCTATTGCTTTTTCAGTCCAATTTTTCATTTTAGAATTTACTAATCCACAAAAATAAAAAAACTAGGGCTTATTATCTAAACCCTAGTCCATTACTTTTAGTGTAAGTATGTTATTTTTTTGTTACAAAATTGTTAAGCGCCGCAACTTGTTCTTTTTGCTCAGCGTCTGTCATAGGTATATACCCTACTGTTTTAGCAACTTCATTTACATTAGCCAAATAAAAATCTACAAAAGCTTTTACTTCAGGTTTTTTAATTGCTGCATCACTTACATATATGAATATAGGTCTAGATAGTGGCGCATAAGATTTATCCATAATTGTTTCTAAAGACGGAGTAATAGCTCCTTTGCCGCCATCTACAGGTACTACTTTTAGTTTACCTTTGTTTTCTATATAATATGCAAAACCAAAATAGCCAAGTGCGTTTACATCATCTGCAACACCTTTTACAAGCATGTTGTCGTTTTCACTTGAGTTAAAATCTGTACGCAAACTACCTTCTTTACCTACAATCTCTTCTTTAAAATAGTCATACGTACCAGATGCGGTACCAGGACCATATAAGTTTATTTTATCTTTTGGCCAAGTTGGTCTTACATCTGCCCAAGTCATAGCTTTTGTAGCAGAATTTTCCCATATTTTTTTCAATTCTTCTACTGTAAGTTTGTCTACAAACTTATTTTTTGGATTTACAACAATTGTTAGTCCATCATAAGCAATAGTAAGCTGTTGGTATTTGATGTTGTTTTTTGCGCAATCTTCACCTTCAGCATCTTTTATTGGTCTAGAAGCATCGCTTAAATCTATTTCACCAGTAGCAAATTTTTTGAAACCTCCACCAGTACCAGATTGTGCTACCAATACTTTTACATCTGGGTTTTCATCTCCAAACAACTCTGCTAAACCTGCAGAAATAGGATATACTGTGCTAGAACCGTCTATTTTGATTGTGCCAGAGCTCACTGCTGTAGAATCTTCAGCAGCCGCTTCTGTTTTTTCTGCACCTCCGCAAGAGAACAATGCTGATGCTAGGGCAAGTATAGATATAAATTTTATTTTCATTTTTGCTGTTGTTTATGGTGCAATATTAAGTGTATATTTTTAAATCTACGTTAACTAAATGTTAATTATTGATTATGAACGTTTAGAAATTCATTTGAGCTTGTAACCTTAGCAATGAGCCTTCTTGCAAATTATTTTGCTTAGTAAAATCTTCAAATCTTCTTTTGGAATGTGTGTACATAGCTACAAACTCAAAATTTTTGTTTGGTTGCCATTCTACCCCCACTTCTACTTCTTTTACTTCATAGTTTCTAGCATCTAATTCGTGTTTTTTTCCTCCATCATACACTTGGTATCTTGTAAATGGTATAATTGTATGATTTCCTTTTTTCAATAAGTAACTCAAAGTTACATATCCGCCTTTTAAATCGCTAACCTGCAAAGTATCTTTTCCTTTGTTAAACTCTGGTCCTTCTCCAATATTATACTCTGCCTGTATACCAAATGGTTTAGGATATAAAATAAATGAAGCTGCTGCTCTCTGATCTAAATAATCTAAATTTTTTACAAATTTTGTTCCTGTACTTACATTATTTACGTCCACTTGTCCTGTATATGCTTGTATACCAGGTTCTATTATTTGATTTCCTACTGCAAAAGGGTAAGATACTCTAGCTACCAAATGAGGTTTATCGTTTGTTTCTGATTGGTTTGCCGTTTGACCATTGTATGCCCCAAAAGCAAATACCCCATAATCTCCGCTACCTTTTAATCCAGATTTTACCAACTCAGCAAATAATTCTCTTTTTTGTTTTGGAGCCCAGTAAAAAAATATTCCCAAATCTCGCTCATTAGATAGTGCACTATTCAATGCATCATTCCTGTCCAAAGGCAATCTGTTTTGACTTGACTGTAAATTTTCAAACCCATAGGGTATTTTACTTTGCCCTATTCTAAATCTAAATTCATTGTCATTGTCTAAACCAATATCAAAATACATATCTCTTAGCTGAGCAAAATTGTTAGATGTACCTGCGGTACTTGCAAAATCTGGCTGGATATAAAAGTATACATTTTTGGCTACTTGACCAGAAAAAATGATACGAGCTCTACGAATAAAAAAGCCACCATTGCCTCCCCAACTTCTATCGCATTGCTCACAAACCAACTTGTCATTTGTTTCAAGCAATCTGTTGTACCTTACTTGTGCGTAACCTCTTATAGAAAAAGATTCGAACCATTGTTTTGATGGTTTGTTTTCTACAACTCGCTTTATTGATTCTATCTCTAATTGACTACTGTCTGTAGTTTGTGCTGATACACTTGTGGTAATTAAACCAAAAACTAAACCTATTAAGGATGCGATTTTAATTGTTTTTTTCATCTTTGTCTTGTTATACAATACAAAGATTAGAGCTTAAATTTTTATAAAAAAGATGGCTCAAATCTGTTCATGTTTTTTTAACTTTTAATTAATATATGATTAACATTAAAACATAAATACATTTATTTGTTAACTTTAAATTAACATATAAGGTTTTTGTTTGTTTAATATTACCAAAACATCACCAAAATTGTTTGATTCCTTTAATGTTTTATTCTAATAATGATTGTTTTTTCCATTGCTTTTAAAAGATTTTGTAAATATCCGTAATTGTATCAGTAGTGAAATTGATTAGTGATTTTGGACGAAACCCTATCGGGTCAGGCTCTATGTTTTCGCTTTTTTTGCTGAAAAAGCAAAAAAGAGCTCCGCTTCGATCCTTTTCGCTAAAAAAATAATAGGTATTGGTATCCTTGCGGATATTCACAAAAGATTTTTTTGGTAAATAAAAATAAACTTACAGATTCTAATTTAGAATATATAAGTTTATGAAAGTCACACTAAAAGAACCGTTTATTTTTTAAAACTTGATGCATAGGAAGTGCTTTATAAACAAGACTGTAACTTGTAACTGTACTTTTATTGTTTTAGCTTTGAAGCATACTACAAAAAGTATTGACCTATTTTAAACTAAATTTCATCAGAAAAACTGAATTTCTTGTCTTATGTATTTGAATTGTATAAAAAGAATACCTTTTTTATTTTTGTTTTTACTAGCTTCCTTACAAATCTCTCTTGCTCAGAGTCCGACAAGTACTGTTAAACTAGCTCCTACCTCAATCAAAGATGGAACTACTGATGAAGTAAAGAAAAAAACCAGTTTTCAAAAAGGGTTAGCTGATGCTAAAGGGGTTATAGGAGATTTAAAAGGAGTAAGTGAGCAAATTTCTGAAGCGGTTGAAAAAGTTAAAAACAATGATGTTTATCAAACTATTATAGATGGTAAAGCCTTAGAGTTTCCGTTTGCAGTACTTAAGGATAATTTACCTAAAGATTATGCGCTCATAGTTAATAAAATAGAGGTTACTGCCACAGGCACATTTGCTGAGATTTTTTTACAAATTCATTTACGCGATAAAAAATTACAGTTTTTAGCCAGAAACGTTCCTATTGGAGGCAACTCAGAAGAAGAAATGTATTTGTATTTGGTAAAAACAGATTCAATAAAAGTTGGAGGCAGAGGCTATCAAGTTTTTTTTAATGGTTTAGATCACAAAAATGATGGGCAACTTACTTATGTATCTTTTGATTGTAAGGGCTTTAAGAATCTTTCTTTAGATGGTAAAGTTAAGTTTAATCCAGAAACTATATCTCAGGTAGATGCAGAAGACACCAAGCCACTAAAAAAAACCGTACGCCATAGATTTTTATGTAAATACAAATTTCTTGTCTGATTTAATAATAGAAGCAAGTAATATACCACCGTTTCAAATTTCTAGCAAACCTGGTTTTATATGCAATGTACCAAAAATTACCATAGACTTACACGAAACGAAAAACGCAAGTGATAATTTTGCATTACCACAGTTTTATTTAGATTTTGTAAACCAAAAGAACCCGGGTTCTATGACGGTCAACCCACCTCCAACTTGGGAGGGAGTCTATATTCCTAGTATACAGATGACCATTCCTAGAAAATTTTTAGAAAACGGAAAGCCCACTCAAACTTTTATAACTATAAATGATGTAGTTATAGACAATAATGGAATTACTGCAATTGCTTTAGCCACAAAAGTAATCGAATACGAAAAAGACAAAGCTGGAGATATGAATGGCTTCAAATTCTCCATAGATTCTATACGAGTAAATGTTATTGCAAGCACACTTAGTAAAGCAGGGGTATATGGAGACATGAATATCCCAATAAATAAGAATGATGATGATGCTACCAAAGTTTCTTCTGGTGCTTTGGCATATGGCTTAACTATAACTAATGACCCTATTGAAGGGCTTAGCTATGCCGGTTACGGAAAATTTGATCCTGCAAAAGCCTTAACCGTAGAAGCTTTTGATAAGGCAACTATGACTTTGTCTGCAGCAGAATTGCACTTTGTGCTCAAAAGACAGAGGTTTTACCCCAAAGCAATATTGTCTGGATACATAGTTTTAAGTGGAAGTAAAAAACCAAAAACTGCAACAGCTGGTACAGCAGTTTCAGACCCATCAAAAGAGGGTTCCGCTACCTTTGGACTGAGTTTTAATAAATTAATAATAGAGGCAAACCCTCCCTATTTAAGTTTAGCGCCAGGCGGAATGGTAGATGTAAAATTGGGTGATAAATCCTCTAAAACAGCTGACAATACAAAGTCTGCCATAAACAACTTACCAATTCAAATTAAAAGAGTTACTTTTTTAACTTCCGAAGATGGCAAAACAGGCTTTGGTGTAGAGTTAGCTGTACTCTTGCAGGGATCTAAAGAAGGGAACGAAAGTGGAAATGGTTTCCAAGCAAATACTTTCTGCAAAATATGGACAAAAAGAGACGTAACTACCAAAAGGTACAAATATGAAGGCTTTGAGCTAGAGTCTTTGAGTATTAAAGTGAAGCAAGGAGCTTTTAGTTTAGATGGTACTTTAAATATGTTTGAACAAGACAAGGTGTATGGCAAAGGATTTTGCGGCAGCTTAAAAGTAGAAATTATAGATAAATTTAAAGTAGACGCAGCTGCTATTTTTGGAAAAACAGTTACAAATATACCAGAGAGCACCTCCACTACCGCTTCTACTGATGTTACAAAAGCTTCTGCAGAAGAAGACAATGCAAATTCATATAGGTATTGGTTTGTGGATTTCCAAGCAACTTTTGGTGGTGTTACATTTGCTCCGGGGGTAGATTTAAATTCTATTTCTGGCGGATTGTACAAAAATATGGTAATGTCTTTGCCCAAAGCTACTCCACTAGCACAAAGTGGTGTGGTATGCAAATCTATTACTGGCAAAGAGTTTACACCAAGTGAAGGTATTTTTGGAGTTATGGCAGGCATAGGCATACAGTCATCTGGTGGTGGGCAAGCATACAATGGAAGAATAAATTTTGGTGTGGAATTTAATATTGGAATTAATGGTGGTGGAATAAGAAAAATAGCTACTTGGGGAGATGTAAAAGTAATGTCTGATTTGCCAAAAGTAGATTTGCCAGATTTATCTTTAAAAGCAGCTTTAGCAGCTCCAAAAACTAACTCTGAACAATTACCAACAAAGGAAGCGACTCAAAAGGATGCACCTAGTACAGGAGAAGATGAAAGTGAATTTACAAGTGCTAGCAATACCCCTAAAGTTACAGTTGCCCCTTTAATGCTAGATTGGTTTGTAGTGTACGATTTCCCAAATAAAACTTTGGTGGGAGATTTTAATGTGTACATAAACTTGCCCGGTATGAAGGGAGATCAAACTAAAAATAAAGCAGGGAATATCTCTCTTTTTAGTTCGCCATCATATTGGTATCTATATATAGGTCAGCCAAAACCAAACTTAATGGTTGGTGTTTCAATATTCAATGCGGTAAAATTAGGTGCCTATATGTGCATAGGTAGTAAGTTACCAGACCCTCCCATTGCTGCTATGCCAGACGAGTTTAAGGGTATCGCTCTTAAACCATCTGATATGCTTGGATTAGGTTCTGGTTTTTCTCTTGGAGGTAGATTAACTATTGGAGATAAGGGTGATTTCGCTATTTTCAGTTATGATTATTCTGTTCAATCAGGTTTTGATTTGTTGGTTGCTCGCAGTCTTGAGGTAGTTAATTGTGAAGGCGAAGTTAGAGGGGTAAAAAATTGGTATGCACTCGGTCAGGCATTTATTCTTGGTAAAGCAAGTGCAAAAGCACTTGGTATAAGAATAGCTAGTATTGCTTTGGGTGCTGGAATAGCTGGTGGAGGTCCTAAACCTACTTTTGTTAAGGGAGTTGCATTTGCAAGCGTTAGAGTTTTGCGTAAGGACAGAGAATTTAAAGCGAAAGTAAAATTTGGCAAAAATTGCGAGGTAACTGAAGACATCTCTGACTTGGAATTTATAGCAGGAAATTACCCTGACAACAACCAATTGGATGTATCTGTGTTTACAACAATTTCTGTAACGTTTAAAAATGAGCTTGAAAATTTTGAATTTAGCTATATGTCTGGTAATAGCCAAGGGACATACAGAGCCAATACAAATGAAGGAAGCATTAGTCTAAAAGCTAATGGAATAGACATACCATTTAAATTGGTTTTTAACGAAAGTAAGAGTTCAGTTTTAATTGTTCCTTTGGAAATATTGCCAGAAAAAGCATCTATAACGGTAAATTGCAGCGTATTTTTTCAGAAAAAAAGTCAAGAGAGGTGGGGGGTTGATAACAAATTGAAAGGCACTACAAGAACCTTTACCTTTACTACAGATGCAGAGCCTTTAACTATTAGCCCAGAAAACGTAAGCTACTCTTATCCGTATGCTGCGATGGGTAACTTTTATAAATCAGAAAGCAAGAAAGGATATGTAAAATTAGATGTAGTTCCTAAAAAGGCGGTAGAACTAAAACCTGGCGAAGAGTTTTTGGTGGCAATTTATAACGCCAACAATCAATTGATAGAAAAAACCAATCAGATTACAATAAATACTACCCCAGGGCAGAATCTTTTTGAGTACGACATTCCTTTGGCAAATCTAGAACCCCAAAAAAGCTATGAACTTAGAATTGTCAAGGCGGTAATTGGTTCTAATTCCACCCAAAACACAGGTGTGATTGGAAATGTAGGTTCTGGTACGACCAAAGTTATTGCCTCAGATTTTGATATTTTAAAACTTCCTTTTACCACAAGTGAGTACTTCACTTTTAAAGAGAAAATTAACTCATACAAAAGCTCAAACAGTACGTTTACAACAGGCTACTTAGAGGCATACTACTTAGCCAAAAATGGAGAATCGCTCACAGATTTAGAATTGTACGGAGACCACTACATTCAACCATTGTTGCAAATAGGAAAAGTAAATTATACTAATTCCTCTATTACTGATCAAATTAATGGCTTGTCAGCTACCGTAGCTGGAATCTCTACTACAGATGCAGTAAATATTTCTAGCGTAAAAGATGGCATAGGCATAGTAAGCAACCAGATAAATACCTTTAAAGATTTCTTAGAAGATCAAAATGCCCGTTGTTTACAACAAGGTAATTGTACGGCAAAAGATGTGAGCAAAGCTATTTTGCCAGCTGGTAAGGTAAGTGTACCTATAAATTATTATTTGCCAGGGAAAACAATTCCTAACAGTAGCGCCACTCTAGAAGTGAACTTAAACAGATCTATAAAATTATAACAATGTATAAATTAGTTTTTAAATTTTCTTTACTTCTACTTTTGTGCAGCAGCATAAGCGTTTTTGCCCAAAAAGACAGCTTGTACTTAGGCTTTAAATACACGCCCAAGCAAAAACTACAGCTTAAGTGGCAGTTTGATAATTTGGCACTGTTGCCCCAAGTACTAAAAACAGGGTTTAATATTTATAAAGCGCCAGTGTCTGTTACAAACGGAAAAGAAGTGTTGGGTGGATACCAAAAAATAAATGCATCGGCCATACTCCCTTGGTCTTTAGAAAAAGCAAAACAAGAAGAGCCTAAAGATTCTTTGCTGCAAATTGTACCCGGTTTTTATGAATATCTAAATGAAATAGCCAAAAGACCCAAAACCAATAATTTAGAAGAGATTATGGAGCACGATTCTGACGATGGTAATTTTTCTTTGATTTATACCTTAGCCATGATTAGAAGCAACAAATTGGCTGAAGCTATGGGTATGTATTTTGAAGATCCTACACCTATGGCAACCCAAAAATACTTATATAAGCTAGAAGTAGTAGGCCTGCCAAGTTACGATAGTTACACCCTTGTAGACATTAGCAAAGAAGGTACAAAAGAACCTTTGCTAAGTTTTACCGCTTATTTAGCTCCTAAAGTAGTTACACTTAGGTGGTTTAATAACCAGCACAAAGACTACTACGGCTATAATGTATACCGTTCTAATAGCAAAAGCAGTGGTTTTGTAAAAATAAACGATATTCCGTTTATTAACCAAGGTTCTGAACTAAGCAAAGACAAAGATTTTTCTTTTTATACAGATTCTATTACCGCTTATAACCAAACCTTTTATTATAAAGTAATGGGTTTAGATGCTTTTGGCTCAGAAGGCGGAGGCACAAGCGTAGTAGAAATTAAAACGCTACGTTTGTTGGAAGTGGGTACTGCTTTTTTTGAAGCAAACGAACTACCAAACGGAGACGTAGACCTAAAATGGATGTACACACAAGACGAGCAAGCCTACATAAAAAAAGTAGATTTGTATAGAGGCAATAGCCCTAGCGGCCCTTTTATAAAATTAAATTTAAAACCTATAAACAACCAAACCATTAGTTACATAGACAAAACAGCACTTACTAGCTCTAACTATTATGCCGCTTTTGCTTATGGCTACAACGGAGACTCTGTACGGTCTATGATAAAAGCAGTAATAAAAATAGATTCTATACCGCCAGCAGCACCCGCATTTAAAAAAATTACCTGCGATACTAACGGAATAGTAAAAATAACTTGGCAAAACAATAAAGAAATAGACCTAAAAGGCTACAGATTATTTAAAACCTATGACACAAGCATAGAAGCATTGCGTATAAATATAGAGTTATTAGCAGACACCGTTTTAATAGATACTCTAGACCTTGCTCTGCCAAGAAACAAAATTTATTACCGCATGTATGCCTTAGACCAGCATTACAACTCTTCTATGCCTTGCCCATATTACGAACTTATATTGCCAGACAAAAACCCACCTGTAAATGGTTATTTTACAGAATCTGAGGTTAGGTTTAAAGGCATACATATAGAATGGGTAAATAGCCCAGCACTAGACTTAGCAAGTATGTACCTGTACAGACAAAGCGAGCTAGACATAGAACCTCAGGTATTGGCCTCTTTTGCAGGGGATAGTTTGCTTTTAAATAGCTATTTAGACACTACTGCCAAAGCCCAAACCACATATTTTTATTTTTTAGAAGCCAAAGACCAAGCGGGTTTAGTGTCTACTAAAACAGCCCCAAGAAAATTACACATGTTAGACAATAGGCCAGACCCAATAATAACAAACATGCAAGGATTTGCAAACAAAGATAACCGAATGATAAAACTTACTTGGGAGCTAAATGCCAACGCCACCAGCTACCGTATATACCGCGCCAAAGACGGAAAACAACTAAGTACCTACACCTATATACAAGGAAATGTGCGTGAGTTTTATGATAAAGGATTGGAGCCAGACACAAAATATACCTACCAGTTGGTGGCGTATATGGCAGACGGAAGCCAATCTTTGCCCTCTAAAGTACTACAATTAAAATATTAATTTTACAGATATGAAAAATATATTAAAACCAGTCTTATTTGCTCTATGCTTGGTGCTTAGCAGTGTAAGTGCAGATGCAAAAGTTATTTACGTAGACTCTGCAAGTACAGCTACTAGCCCCACAGGGCTTAGCTGGACAAGTGCCTACAAAGATTTTAACACTGCTTTTGCTAATGCTGTTGATGGAGATGAGCTTTGGTTTGCAAAGGGGACTTATAATATGTATACTCCTGGTGGAAGAGCATTAGATTTAGACCTTTCATTTGCAGGCGGGTTTAAAGGGAATGAAACTTCACTAATGGAGAGAGATTTAATTAATTTTAAAACAACTTTTATTTCAAACAATGGTTCTGCTCCTTATCCAAGTGGTGCTTCAGAATGGAGTGTCTACCTTAGCTGGTACGAATAAAATGAGTCCGCATATGTATATTTGAGATATGGGAAAGATGTATGCAAATGACTTCAAGGTAATGATA
>JAYVIQ010000062.1:0-8692 GCA_043770215.1 Cytophagales bacterium
CTTCTTCACTTATTCCCTGTTTTTTACTATCTGAATTTACAGAATTTTCGCAACTTCTCTTATTATTTCTTTACGTTTTTCTTAACTTAACGACATTGCGCTATACACTCCCGCTTTTTTTCTTTATAAAGTACTAAGAAATGGCATGGAGGTAAAAAAAGAGCTTCGTTTCTATCGTTTTTGCATTAAAATTTTGGTTTGATTAGAGGTGTTCCTTTTTATTTTTAAATCATTCTCACCAAGAAATATATGTATAAAACAATCTATTTTAAAAAAGCGTGTAAAGAATGAGGGATTTTATGTACCTTATCCAAAAAAATAGTTATGATTATTTTATCAGAGAAAGAAGTTAAAAATAGTTTACCAACGTGGTTCGTACATGAAAATGCCATAGAAAAAGAGTTTGTTTTTACGGATTTTAATCAAGCATTTGCATTTATGACAAGGGTAGCCCTGCAATCAGAGAAAATGGATCACCACCCAGAATGGTCTAATAAGTACAACAAAGTACACATAAAACTCACAACACATTCGGCAGGTGGCATTACTAAACTAGATATAGATTTAGCAAATAAACTAGATTCTTTTTGACTAGTTATTGTTGCAAGAGCCACAAGTACCCTCTAGCTTAAGGTCAGATTTTTGGATAACAAACTTTGGTGGTGCTGTAATGTTAGATACATTAAAATCTTCTAAACAATATATTTTTTTGCATTTGTTGCAATGAAAATGCACATGATTGTCTTCATGGTGCTTATGCCCACAACTATGTGCACACATGGCAAAATGAGAAATGCCTTCTTCTCCTAAAATTTTATGAATTATGCCTTGTTCTTCAAACGTATTTAGGGTTCTGTAAATAGTAACCCTGTCTAATTCCTGTGGTGCATTGTCTTCTAATTCTTTGTGAGATAATGCCCATTGGCTGGCAGAAATTTTATCTAAGACGTAAATTCGGGCTTTGGTTTTTTTTAACCCTGCATTTACAAGTACTTTTTCTGCGTTTTGATTGGACATGATGCAAAATAGGAAATAATTTTAGTCTGACAAAATCCTTTTAAAAGTTAAAATTATCTAGGTATTTTCTGTACAATAAAAATTTAACTCTATTTCTTTAGCTATTTAACACTTCCCTAAATTAGTTTTAAATCACACCTAAATAATCAAATTACGTAACAAAAATTTTTATTACTTCTTGATTTTCAAATAATTGTATATTTTTAAATGCTATTTACTGTAGTACTTTTCAAAATCGCTTAAGCTAATATTACCCTCATAAAATGCCTTGCCCACAATTACGGCAAAAATACCCATTTCATCTAACTTAAGAATATCGTCAAAAAATGCTACACCACCACTGGCTACAATATGTAGACTAGGAAATTTATCCTGCATTTCTTGATACAAATCAAAAGAAGGTCCTTTTAATAAACCGTCTTTAGCTACATCTGTACTTATAGTGTATTTAATGCCTTTGTCTGTATATTTTTGAATCAAATCAAAAACAGAAACAGAAGTTGTTTCTTGCCAACCACTTACTGCAATCATTTTATCCTTTGCATCTGCCCCTAAGATAATTCTTTCTGGACCAAATTTCTCTATCCAAGAAGTAAACATTTCTTCGTTTTTAATAGCTATGCTCCCTCCAGTGATTTGTTTTGCACCGGCATCAAATGCAATTTTCAAATCTTCTTCAGACTGTAACCCTCCGCCAAAATCTATGTGCAAGTTTGTATTGGAGGCTATGCTTTCTAAAACCTTATGATTGATGATTTTTTTGGCTTTTGCGCCATCTAAATCTACTAAATGCAATCTTTTTATGCCCGCTCCTTCAAACGCTTTAGCCACTTCTAGCGGGTTGTTGTTGTATTCTGTTTTTTGATTATAATCGCCTTGTGTAAGTCTTACGCACTTGCCATCTATCAAATCTATTGCAGGTATTATTTGTATCATATAATTTTGGTGTCAAGATTCTAAGATCAAGACTTTTTAAATCTAATTCTTAAAACGTGCATAAAATTAGTAAAAAACAAGTAGACTTAAGTATTAGAAACCGCTTTTATAATTATGTCTTATATTTAAAGCTGCCATTCTCTGGGCAAAACTGCACACTTCTAAATAAGATTAACGATCTAATTTTTATGTGACATGCATCACTAATAAGATTACAGCTATTTTAAAAAATTATTTAACAAAAGGATTAGAGAAATTTTTATTGTTGGTAAACTCTGTATCTGTAAGCATTTTTAAAAAGGCCACTATATCTGCTTTTTCTTGTTTGGTAAGTCCAAGCGTTTTGTTACCAGGGGCAATGTTGTAATTGCTAGCTTCTGTTATTTGTGGATCAATCGTTGCGCTTTGTTTTATATGCTCATTATAATGATCTAAAACTTGCTCTAGGCTAGTGAACCTACCATCGTGCATGTATGGGCCTGTAAGTGCTATATTTCTAAGTGATGGGATTTTAAATTTGCCATCATCAGATATCTTCTTAGAAATCAATCCTCTTCCTTTGTCTGTAATTAAATCATCTAATCCATTATTAGAAAAGCTATTAGAAAAAGTAAGAGCACCAGAATGGCAATCGCCGCAATTCCCTCCTCGTATACCTGTATTGGGATCTGGATGGGTATAAAATAGTTTTTCGCCTCTAATCTCTTGGTCTGTAGCTTTAATTTTACCTAGTTTATATTGGTCATATCTAGAATTGGCAGAAACAAGTGTTTGCTCAAACTGTGCTAGAGCTTTGGCAATTGTAATCTCAGAGATTTCTTGATTTGGAAATGCATTTTTAAATTTCGAGGTGTAAAATTCAGATGCTTTTAAACGTTTTACAAGTTCTGGCAAATCCATACCCATTTCTTTTGGATTTTGTAGGGGTATAAGAGCTTGTTCTTCTAAAGTATTTGAGGCTCCATCCCAAAAAAAAGTGCTCTGCCAGGCAGTATTGGTAATTGCCATACTATTTCTTTCCGTTCTTTGCCCATCTATGCCAACAGAAAATGTTTGAGAATCTGAAAAACCTAAAGCTTGTTTATGACAAGAAGCACACGTTTTGCTGTAATCTTTTGAAAGCATAGGTTCATAAAATAAATGCCTACCAAGATCTATTCCTTGTTCTGTTAATGGATTATTATTGCTTATGTTTAAAAAATTAGGTTTGCCAAATAAAATAGGGGCTTCTAATGTGTATGTGTTTGGACCTTCTTTTTTTTCTACTTCATCTGGCTTACATGCCAAAAAAGCAAATGAAATAACCAATACAAAAATAAATTTATTCATACAAATACAAAAACCTCCTTACAAATATAGTAAGAAGGCTTTATGAATGTATCTATTGAAATAAAATTAAAGCAATTTATTTACTGCTTCTACTCCAGCAGCACTTTCTATCATTTTTGCTTTTTCTGCTTCATCTAGTTCTATAGTAACTATTTTTTCTATTCCATTTTTGCCCAAAATACATGGTACGCCTAAAGCTATATCAGAAAAACCATATTCGCCATTTAAGAAAGCAGAACATGGAAACATTTTATGAGAGTCTAATGCTATTGCCTGAACCATAGAACTTACTGCAGCTCCTGGAGCATACCAAGCACTTGTTCCTAACAATCCTGTAAGTGTAGCACCGCCTACCATTGTTGCTTTAGCAATTTCGTCTAATTTCTCTGCAGACAAGAACTCAGATACTCTTATTGCATTACGAGTAGCCATACGGGTTAATGGTATCATGCCTGTATCACTGTGTCCGCCAATAACCATACCATCTACATCAGACTGTGGACAACCTAAAGCTTCTGCTAAACGGTATTTAAAACGTGCGCTATCCAAAGCACCGCCCATACCAATAATTTTTGTAGAAGGTATATTTATAGATTTATGTACCAAATAGGTCATAGTATCCATAGGGTTAGATACAATGATTAGAATTACATTTGGAGAAAATTTTACTAAGTTTTCTGCAACAGTTTTTACAATTCCAGCATTTATGCCTATCAACTCTTCGCGAGTCATGCCTGGTTTTCTTGGTATACCAGATGTAATTACAGCTACATCACTACCTGCTGTCTTAGAGTAGTCACCTGTAACTCCAGTTATTTTTGTATCAAAGCCATTTAAAGAAGCACATTGCATCAAATCCATTGCTTTTCCTTCTGCAAATCCTTCTTTGATATCAACCAAAACTACCTCTGAGGCAAAATTTTTAATAGCAATGTATTCAGCACAACTTGCGCCTACTGCACCTGCTCCTACTACCGAAACTTTCATAATATTTTTTTATAGATTGAAATATTGTATACAACCCTTATAGGGTGCTCAAATATAGCACTTGTAACTATTTTTTAAAATTTATGTGCTTTATTATTTTTACCCTCTACCGCTAAGTTCTATGAAAGGAATTATTATTTCTTCCATAGAAATACCCCCATGTTGAAAAGTATCTTTGTAGTGATTTACATATTGGTTGTAATTATTTGGGTAAGCAAAGAAATAATCATCACTAGTAAACACAAATGAATCTGATAAATTAGATTTGGGTAGATTTATTTTTTCTGGATTTTTAACTTCCCAAATGTTTTTGCTTTCAAAACTTAAACTCCGTCCTACTTTATACCTAAGATTAGAATTTATTGTTTTCTCTCCTTTGATTTGAATGGGCTTATTTACCCTAGTCATACCATGATCTGTTGTTATGATTACCTTGGCATTTGTTTTAGAAAGTTCTTTTATGAGTCTAAACAACTCACTGTGTTCAAACCAGCTTTTGGTTATAGACCTGTAGGCTGCTTCATCTTTGGCAAGTTCTTTTATCATGCGCAAGTCTGTACGTGCATGAGACATCATATCTATAAAATTGAATACCAATAAGTTAATATCATTCTTTAATAAATTTTTTAACTGAGACAATATGTTTTCACCATGCTCTGAATTAAATATCTTATTAAAAGAAAACTTATGATCTAATTTATTTCTATGCAAAAGCATTTCAAAGAGCTCTTTTTCATACTGATTTTTGCCCTCGTCATCCTCTTCGCTAGTCCAAAATTTAGGGTATTTTTTACTTATTTCTAGAGGCCATAATCCTGAGAAAATTGCATTTCTAGAGTACGCTGTAGTAGTAGGCAACATAGAATAGTAACAATCTTCTACCTCTAGCTTTAGGTATTGGTTTATCATAGGTTCTAATGTTTTCCATTGGTCATACCTAAGATTGTCAATTAGAATAAAAAAAACTGGCCTTTCTGCTTTTATAAGCGGCAAAACTCTTTCTTCCATCAACTCTGGACTCATCAGCGGTCTATCATATGTACCTGACATCCAATTTTCATAATTGCGTTGAATAAAACGAGTAAAATTTAAATTCGCTTCTCTTTTTTGCATCTCTAGAACTTCTTTCATGCCACCTCCAGAACTAGATTCTATGCCCAACTCATGCATTGTCAACCTTTTGTATACATCTAACCATTCAGAATAATCTAAAATATCATTATACTGCATGCTTATTTTTTGAAAATCTTTTTGGTACGCAAGATTCGTTTGCTCAGAAACAAGTTTGGTATTGTCTAGTATCTTTTTTAGCGAAAGCAAGATTTGGTTTGGATTAAGCGGTTTAATCAAGTAATCAGAAATCTGATTGCCTATTGCTTCTTCCATAATGTGTTCTGCCTCACTTTTTGTAATCATAATCACGGGCAAAGTTGGTTTAATTTTCTTTATCTCTGCCAATACTTCTAGACCAGATTTGCCAGGCATATTCTCGTCTAAAAAAACCACATCAAAATAGTTGCTTTCTACTTCTTCTAAAGCCTCTATACCACTATTTACCGCTGTAATCTCATACCCTTTTTGTTCCAAAAAAAAGATATGAGCTTTAAGCAAATCTATTTCATCATCTGCCCATAAAATTTGGTATTTTTGCATGTTTTTATTTCTATCTTTAAGATTCAAATATATAACGTACACAAACAAAAGAAATTTTGAATAAGAAAAAAATAATTAATGACCCTGTTTACGGTTTTATTACTTTTCCGAGTGAATTAGTGTACGATATTATTTCAGAACCCGTTTTTCAGAGGCTAAGAAGAATAAAACAGTTAGGCCTTACAGAGTTTGTTTATCCAGGGGCAAATCACACTCGTTTTCATCATGCAATAGGGGCTATGCATCTGATGATGAAAGCATTAGACTCTTTAAGAAAAAAAGGACATCATGTTTGGGACATTGAGTATGAAAGCGCTTGTGTAGCCATTTTATTGCACGATGTGGGTCATGGTCCATTTTCTCATGCCCTAGAACATAGTCTACTAAAAAATGTAGCACACGAAAAAATTTCATTGACAATAATGGAAGTGCTAAACAAAAAATATGAAGGTTCATTGAGCATAGCTATAAATATGTTCAAAAATGAATATCATCGTCCATTTTTTTATCAATTAATCTCCAGCCAATTGGATGTGGATCGTTTAGATTATTTACGCAGAGATTGTTTTTTTACAGGAGTATCAGAAGGCACCGTTGCATCAGACAGAATTATAAATATGATGGATTTGGTAGACAATGAATTGGTATTAGAAGAAAAAGGTATTTATAGTATAGAAAATTTTTTAAACGCAAGAAGACTTATGTACTGGCAAGTGTATTTGCACAAAACTGCTGTTTCTGCTGAGCAAATGCTTATTTCTTGTATAAAAAGAGCGCAAGACTTAGCTTTAAGTGGTGTTTATGTTTTTGCATCTCCTGCTTTGGATACATTTTTAACCCAAGAGATTTCTAAAGACCAATTAAAAGACTCTGTTTTAGAAGATTTTATGAATCTAGATGATATGGATGTTTGGGGAGCAATAAAAGTATGGGCAACACATGAAGATTTTGTATTATCTTTATTGTCTAAAAATATTTTAAATAGACAAATTCAAAAAATAGAAATCAGAAACGAACCTATTCAAAAGCTTGAATTAGAAGAAATTATCAAGAAAATAGAAAAAAAACTTTGTTTAGACGCTAGCCTTTCAAACTATTTTCTTAGCCAAGGCGTTATAAGTAACAAAGCATACATTAGCAAAGGACAGAGCATAAAAATAAAAACTAAAAACAATAAACTTATAGATATAGCTGAGGCAAGTGACTTGCCAAATATAAAAGCCATGAGTAAAATTGTTAAAAAGTATTATGTCTCTTATCCTAAAGTATTAGATTTGTAGAATTATTTAAATACATGGAGTTTACAATTGCACAATTAGCTGGCATTTTAAATGCTGAAGTACAAGGAGATCAAAGTATTAAGGTTAAAAATGTTGGAAAAATAGAAGATGCAATAGAAGGAGACATTTCTTTCTTGGCAAATCCTAAATACGAAAGCTATATTTACTCTACACGTGCAAGCGCTGTAATTGTTAGCAAAGACTTTATACCAAAAGATCATTTAACAACAACACTTATAAAAGTAGATGATCCGTATTCCTCTTTTACCATTTTGTTAGAAGAATATGATAGGATTATGAGCTTTGCCAAAAAAGGAGATGAGCAGTTTTGCTACGCTAAAGAAAGCTCTAGTTTTGGAAAAGACTGTTACAGAGGTGCTTTTAGTTATGTTGGAGAAAATTGTATCATTGGTGAAAATGTAAAAATCTACCCACATGTGTACATTGGAGATAATTGTGTTGTAGGCAACAATACCATTTTGCACTCAGGTGTAAAACTATATGCTAGATCAGTTATTGGAAATAATTGTATTTTACATTCTGGTTCAGTACTAGGAAGCGATGGATTTGGATTTGCCCCACAAACCGATGGCACTTACAAGACAATACCTCAGGTAGGCAATGTAATATTAGAAGATAATGTATCTATAGGTGCAAACACAGTTGTAGATTGTGCTACAATGGGCTCTACTACAATAAGAAAAGGAGCTAAATTAGATAATTTAATACAAGTAGCCCACAATTGTGAAATAGGCGCAAATACCGTAATTGCAGCTCAAGCAGGCATGGCAGGTACTACAAAAATAGGAGAAAATTGTGTCATTGGGGGGCAAGTAGGACTTGGAGGTCATTTAACTATAGCTAACAAAACCTCCTTTGGAGCCAAATCTGGAATTGGAAAATCTGTAAAAGAAGAAGGGCAAGCTTTTATGGGAGCGCCAGCTATTCCTATAAAAGAATTTTATAAAGTATATGCTATTTATAAAAACCTTCCCGAAATATTGAAACGTATTGCAGATTTAGAAGAAAAAAGCTTAAATTTAACATCAAATTAGTCAAGTCTTTTGATGAAAATTAAACAACATACTATAAAATCTGCTATTTCATTGAGCGGAGTTGGGCTTCATACTGGGGCTACTGTCACTCTTACATTAAATCCAGCACCAGACAACCATGGGTTAAAATTTCAACGTATAGATCTTGACAATCAGCCACTTATAGACGCAGACGCAGACAATGTAACTGACGTTTCTAGAGGTACAACACTAGAACAAAATGGTGGTAGAATTTCTACTGTAGAGCACGTATTAGCAGCTTGTGTTGGGGCACAAATAGACAATCTCTTAATTACTGTAGATGGCATTGAAGTACCTATTCTAGACGGAAGTGCAAGACCATTTTTAGATGCCATAGAAAAAGTAGGCATTGTAGAGCAGAAATCTATGCGAGATTTTATAGAAATCACAGAAAGTATTGTATACAGTGATCTA
>JAYVIQ010000063.1:0-3535 GCA_043770215.1 Cytophagales bacterium
TACAGATTGGACTCTTCCTGCAGATAAGCCTCTTTGCACTTTTTTCCATAAAATAGGAGATAGTTCATAGCCAACCAATCTGTCTAATACTCTCCTAGCTTGCTGTGCATCTACTAAATTTTTATCCAATATTCTTGGACTTTCTATGGCGTTTAGAATTGCTTTTTTTGTGATTTCTCTAAATACAATTCTACGAGTTTTTATGTCATTTAAATCCAAAGATTCCGCTAAATGCCAGCTAATAGCTTCACCCTCACGGTCATCATCGGTTGCTAACCAAACTGTTTCAGCTTCTTTACTTAATTTCTTTAGTTCTCGAATTAAATCTACCTTATCTTTAGAAATTTCATAAGTAGGTTCGAAGTTGTTTTCTATATCTATTGCTAGACCGCCTTTTGGTAAATCTCTAACGTGACCATAACTTGATCTAACCAAAAAATCTTTGCCTAAATAACCTTCTATGGTTTTTGCTTTTGCTGGAGATTCTACTATAACTAAATTTTTTACCATTCTAAGCCTGTTTTTAACGAACTAGTTTTTAAGAAAGAGGTCAAATATGAGATATTTTACTTGATAAAAGCAAAAAAATAAGCAATCATTTTCATTTTTTTTGTTATTGGCATCTTATTTTTCATTGTTTAGGTTAATTATTTAGTTAACATCATTCTTTGTTTTATGTTCTAATCAAAATTTTAAAAAAGATAGGTTTTTAGAATTTTAAAAAATAAATAACAAAATATTTTGTGAATATTCGCAATGATACCAGCACCTATTATTTTTTTGCCAAAAGGATCGAAGAGGAGCTCTTCTTTGTTTTTTCAATAGAAAAAGCGAGAACATAGAACCTGACCCGATAGGGTTTCTACCAAAATCACTAATCAATTCCACTACTGGTATAATTACGGATATTCACAAAATATTTTTAGTTTACTGTTCATAAAAAGTTTTAGTCAAAAAATTGAATATGTATTAAATGTATTATTGCAGTGTTATATTTATTTTAGCTAGAAATTAAGTTTATCATAATCATATACAATAAATCATATAGGATTTTTTTAATTTCACTAAATTTTGGTTTTATCCTTATGGTTTGTAAGCTTATTAAAATCAAAGCGTATATTTATAAAAAATAGTCCAATATATTTAAAAATAAGTCTAAAGAACTCTACAGCATGATTATAAATCACATAGTAGCTAAAGCAAAAAACAATGCCATAGGAAAAGACAATCAGTTGATTTGGCATTTAAGCAAAGATTTACAATTTTTTAGAAAAGTAACTACAGGTCATTATATGATAACAGGTAGGAAAAATTATGAATCTATTGGTAAGGCATTACCTGGTAGAATAATGATAATCATTACAAGAGATTTAAATTTTTTTGCTGAAGGATCTATTGTAAAACATTCATTTCAAGATGCATATGATTATTTGATAGCTCAAAATGCTGATGAATGTTTTGTTATTGGAGGTGGAGAGATATACAAACAAACCTTAGATTTAGCCAATAAAATATACCTTACAGAAGTAGACTGTTCTCCAGAGGCAGATGTTTTTTATCCCGAGTTAAACGAAACGGATTGGGAAACTTTGTTTTGTGAAGCCAATTCAAAAGACGAAAAAAATCCATTAGACTTTACGTTTAAATTATTAAAAAGGAAATTAAAATTAGAAATTTAGTTTATTGTTGTAAGTAAAATAATTGCCAAAGTGAAATACAAGTAGCTTTACACCATAGAAAATTTCACTCGAGCTGCCTTGGGTTTTAGTTTTTTGCTGAATGTTAGACCAATATCTTGTATCTTTGCAAAGAATATGAAGTTTGAAGATTATAATTTAGCCCAAGAGATAAAGCAAAGCATAGATTTACTTGGGTACAAAAAGCCAACAGATATACAGTACAGAAGTATACCAGCCATACTAAAAGGCGAAGACGTACTGGCAATAGCCCAAACTGGTACCGGAAAAACAGCCGCTTTTGCTATACCCATTTTAAATATCATCCATAATAGCAAGCGTTCTAAAAGAGACGATGGGGTGAAATGTTTGATTATGGCACCTACCCATGAGTTGGCTTTGCAAATAGCCCTTGTTTTTAGAAATCTTGGCAAGCATACAAAAGTTGAAACCTTTTGTATACATGGGGGAGTAGAACAAGATCCACAAATTAAGCGATTGAACAAAGGAGTAGATATAGTAGTGGCTACACCAGGTAGATTATTTGATTTGGTTGCCCAAAAACATTTAGACTTGCATAAAGTAGAAATCTTAGTTTTAGATGAAGCAGATCACATGTTGGATCTTGGTTTTATAAAAGACATTAGAGATTTAATGCGTTTTTTGCCAAAAAGTAGGCAAACCCTCTTCTTTTCTGCTACCATAAACGAAGAAATAAAAAAATTGGCGTATTCTTTGGTTACAAATGCAATACGTATACAAATATCACCTAAAAATCCTGTAGCAAAGAATATTACCCACTCTGTGGCTTTCATAGAAATGGATGATAAACGATTTTTTTTAGAATCTTTGATTAAAAATAACCAAGAGTCTAAAATTTTAATTTTTGTACGTACAAAAGTTAGAGCAGAGAGAGTCAAAAGTGCAATGACTCGTTTGCATCTTATTACTGATACTATCCATAGTGATAAGTTACAAGAAGAAAGGGGTAGGACTATGGCAGCTTTTAGAAAAGGAGAATTAAAAATACTAATTGCCACAGACATTAGCGCAAGAGGTATAGATGTGCCAAATGTAGATTTTGTAATTAATTATGACTTACCAGATTCTTGTGAACAATATGTGCATAGAGTAGGTAGAACAGGTAGAGGTTCTGAAAAAGGAAAGGCAATATCTTTTTGCAGCAAAGAAGAACTTACTTATCTAGAAGAGATAGAAACCAATCTAGACAAACCCATAGCTAGACATGAAATAAGCAAAGAAGATTATCAATATACCATTGCAGTAACGGATGATAGACCAGTAGAAGATGATTGGCAGTCGCTTCTAAAAGAAGCCGCTAAGCAAGAAATAATCATAGATGCCTTGAGAAAAAAACGAAGGAAAAAGAAATAACTCATATTTTTTCAAAAAAAATATGAGTTTTAGAAAAATATTTTAGTCGTTTTAACGCTTTGTAAGTTATTGATAATGTAGGTACTAAACTAAAAAAACAAGTCTATTACCTTTACACAGGCATATTAATCCTCTTTTTATTCATTTTTTTTGTTCCATAAATTTGATAATTAAAAAAAAGTCCGTATGTTTGTACTCCCAAATGGGACATTCCCTTGTAGCTCAGCGGTAGAGCAGTAGACTGTTAATCTATTGGTCGTAGGTTCAATCCCTACCGAGGGAGCAAAAAAAAGTCTTGAATTTCAAGACTTTTTTTGTTTTAATCTTTTTTATTTTCAATAATCCAATAAGTTTTTGTGAATATCCGCAATAATACCAGTACATATTATTTTTTTTGCGAAAAGGATCGAAGCGGAGCTCTTTTTTGCTTTTTCAGCAAAAAAAGCGAGAGCGTAGAGCCTGAC
>JAYVIQ010000064.1:0-3518 GCA_043770215.1 Cytophagales bacterium
TCAACTTGGCTAATTTGTCAAGGAGGGTACTCCTATGGTTTTACTTTATTTTGAAGTATAAAAATAATCAGGGTTTACTTTTTCAGTAGACCCTAAGTACACAACAAATAATTAAAAGAGGAGTGCTTTCGCTACCCAAAAAGTGGGTGTATAGCAATGAATTATTGTCAAAAATAGATATTAGTCCTTTAACTAGAGAAGTTAATTATGATATAAAGTTAGGCGAAAAATCAATAGGAGGGTTTAAAATAGAAAAAGATGCTTATTCTAAAATATTAAAAGCCAGTTGTAGGTATTATTTTTTAAATCGAGCTTCTATGGACATTGAGGAGAAGTATGCTGGTGTGTATGCTCGCAAAGCAGGTCATCCAGATAATTCAGTGTCAATACATCCGTCTGCCAAAAGTTTTAATAGAAATGAAACTTTCAAATTATCATCACCTGGAGGTTGGTACGATGCGGGCGATTATAATAAATATATAGTAAACTCAGGCATTACTTGTTATACTCTACTTAGAGCATACGATAAATATAGAAAACTACACGAGGGTTTACATTTAAATATTCCTGAGTCTAGCAATACAAAGGCAGATTTATTAGACGAAGTAGAATATAACCTAAATTGGATGATGACTATGCAAGACCCTTCAGATGGCGGGGTTTATCACAAATTGACCGAAAAACAATTTTGTGGATTTATAGCCCCAGAACAGGCAGATGCGGAAAGATACGTGATGATGAAAACCACCGCTGCTACTTTAGATTATGCCGCTATAATGGCCTATTATTCTAGATTTATAAAAGATCAAATCAGACAAAAAGAAATCTTAATATTGGCTAAAAAAGCATATGAGTGGGCAGAGAGGAATCCAAATGTATTCTATAAGCAACCTATAGATGTAAATACTGGTCAGTACGAAGATGAAATTGTAGAAGATGAATGGTTTTGGGCAAGTGCAGAACTTTTTATTAGTACCAATGAGCAGAAATATACTAAGACTCTTAAGAATAATTTTGCTATTTCTGGCGAAGCAAATTGGCAATATGTAAAGCCTTTGGGTTTATTTTCATTAGCCGCAAGCCAAAACGAATTCACAATTTTAGCTCAAAAAAATCTACAAATTATTGCAGATAAGTTTCTTACTTCTTACAAAAAATCTGCTAACGGAACAGTAATAGGAGTAAACGAAAAAGATTTTATTTGGGGAAGCAATGCAATAGCTGGTAATCAGAGCATATTGCTTTTAGAAGTATATGGTTTTAACAAAAATCTTAAATTAATTTCAGCCGCGTGGTCTAACATTCATTATTTGCTTGGTCAAAACCCACTAGATTTCTGTTATGTAACAGGTTTTGGCACAAAAAGTCCCATGCATATACATCATAGAATCTCTAGTAGCGATGGTATACTAACTCCTCAGCCAGGGCTACTTACTGGTGGACCGAATTTGCAGCAGCAGGACAAGAAAACTGGAGTAGAGTATTACTCTAATCTGCCTGCATTGAGTTACGTAGATCAAGAATCTAGCTATGCAAGTAATGAAATAGCTATAAACTGGAATGCTCCTTTGGTGTATCTTATGAGTTTTGCTGCATCTACTAAATAAATCTCAAGACTAATTAGTATAGGACATACAACAAATGTTTTTTTAATTAATAGTGGTATTGGATTCGTTGAAATGATTTAGGCTAAATTTAAGGATATTTGAATCTAGGTTAATTGTGAGTAAACGATTGTTTTTGTAAAATGTATTTTTAAATGCAGCAATCTCAAACCATTTACACTGATTTTTAGTTGAGTAACTCTATTTACATAGATAAAATCATAAAGGCTCTTAATTTTATTTGGGAACTAGAAAAATAAGTTTTCACTAAGGGGAAAAAATCAGTCTGTTAAATCTTTTGCTTTGAAAAAGTAAAGTATTTTTATTTAATCTTTTCAAATTGTTCTAAAACAAAATCTACTTGTGATTCAAAAGTAATAAAGGAGGTATCTAATACAATTGCATCATTTGCTTTACATAGTGGATTCTCTTTTCTTGTACTATCTATTCTGTCTCTTTCTTTGAAATTATATTCTATTTCTTCTAAACTTGCAGTTATTTTTTTAGAAAGCAATTCCTCTTGTCTACGTTGTACTCTTACATTCATTTGAGCTGTAATAAAAAATTTAAGTTCAGCTTCAGGAAATACATTTGTGCCTATGTCTCTACCGTCCATAACTAGACCTTTGTGCTTACCCATTTTTTTTTGCAGAGCCACCATTTCTTGACGCACCTCTTTTATGGCAGCAACTTGGCTTACCATATCGTTTACACGCATAGATCTAATTTCTTTTTCTACATTTACGCCATTTAAAAAGGTTAATGAGCCTTGTTCTTTCTCTGAGAACACAAATGATACATCTATTTTTTCTAAGGCTTCTTTTACCGCTTTTGGGTTTGTAAGAGAAACATAATTGTCCATAAAATATAGCGTTGTGGCTCTATACATGGCTCCTGTGTCTATGAATTTATACCCTAGTTTTTTTGCTACTGCTTTGGCTGTACTACTTTTGCCACATCCAGAGTAGCCATCTATGGCTATGATTATTTTTTTCATTAGTAGTAAAGATAAATGATTAGGGTATGAACTGATAATAATTATTGTGCTATTTTTTAGATTTAAATAAAAAAAACCGTAAATCATCATTGACTGATTCACGGTTTTTAAGAGTATAAATGCTATTTTTTTACTATTTGATTGGAGTATTTGTAGGTTTTAAAACTAAAGAATTAATCTTCAAATTCAATCACTAAATCATCCTGATCTACCATAACACCTTCTGGTAAAACGATGCTTTTAATTTTCCCAGATCTAGAAGAAGCTATAGTAGTTTCCATTTTCATAGCTTCTACAATAAACATTGGGTCGTTTTCATCAACTAATTGCCCTACTTTTACAGCAATGCTAGAAAGCTTTCCTTGTAAAGGAGACCCAACTTCATTTAATGAAGTTTTATTGGCTTTACGATTTGCTATTTTAGTAGTTTTGTAATTGTTGTTTTTTACTTGTATTCTTCTTGTTTGACCATTTAATTCAAAACCTACAGTAGACATACCATTTTCATCAGGCTCCATGATGTAAAGCATTTTTACCATTATGGTTTTACCAGTAGAAATAGGTACTAGTATTTCCTCGCCTCTAGTCATACCATAGAAAAATGCTCTTGTTGGTATATTATCTACATAACCAAAATCTTCATGATGTTGGTAATATTCTTTAAATACTTGAGGGTATAATTTATAAGACAAAAAGTCTAAGAAATCGCAGTATTCAAAATCTTTTTGGAACTGAGCAAATTCAATATCAAAGTCTACTGGTTTTAAATGCTCATTTGGTAAGCAAGTATAAGGTTTTTCATCTTTTAATATTATTTTAGAAAGTTCCATAGGGAAACCACCGTGTGGCTGACCTAAATCTCCTCTAAATAATTCTTTTACAGAATCAGGAAAACTAATATTGTTAGCCGGATTCAT
>JAYVIQ010000065.1:0-9370 GCA_043770215.1 Cytophagales bacterium
TCAACTTGGCTAATTTGTCAAGGAGGGTACTCCTATGGTTTTACTTTATTTTGAAGTATAAAAATAATCAGGGTTTACTTTTTCAGTAGACCCTAAATACTTTTGTTTTCTATCCCTATGGATATGTTTCAGCGAAATCAAGTAAATTTTAGTAGTTTTTTATACAGTCTTGACTTTTTGGTTACTTTTTTGTCAAGAAAAAAGTGACAAATGATTGATTGTAAATAAGCTAAGAAAACTACTTTGCTTTTTCAGTAGCCCCTACATAATTCATGATTACACAATCTAAACAAACTTGTGACTTAACTTTATTGATAGCAATTAATGATTACATTTGGTCATGTGAGCAAAAAAGGTGGTGTTTACAGAAAGAAAAAAAATACAAGGTATTTAAAACCATGAAATTCAGAATTGACTGATCTTTACTAAATGCAAGTAATGGGTATCTAGTAATTCAACATTATTTGGATTTACTGTTTTATAGGGTCAGCAATACTATACAAATATTTATTTTCCTCGTAAGTTTTTACTATGGGGTTTTTTATAGAAATATGTTCTCCGATTTCTTTAAAAAGCATCATTTCTACTTCTATAGGTTTTCCTAAATTCTTCATCGAAACTGAACTTTTGTTTAAACAAATACATGCTTTAGCCCAAGTATCACCATTGCTTTTAAAAAATTTATTTAACGGTATATCCGAATAAAAAATAGATTCAGCACCATTTTTTACAGATACCATTATTTTTGTATTTGGGTTCAGCTCTTTTGCTTTAAACTCAAACTCAAAAGAATAGCTGCTCTTGTTGTCATGCAAAAATTTAATGGACGGAAACCAACAAGATTTTTCTTTAGGCAATAATATAAAACACTCACCTTCCTCGTCTATTTGTGGAGTTTCATAGCTTATACTCCAATGCATTTGTTCTTTGAGTTGTAGATTTTTAGAATAGGCCAAAGAGTCATCTGAATCAGTGTCTATTTTTTGTTCTCTCTTCACAAGGGTCTGTTTTTGTAAAACTTCTATTTCTATAAGTTGCCCTTTGTATGCTTTTTTGGTGGGTATAAAATGTGGTGTGAAATATGGCTTTAGTCTTACAATTCCTGATGCACATATAATATAGGTGTATTTAGAAAGTATTTCTTTGTAATCAATAGTACTTATATTAGTAATAGATAATGTATCTATTTTAGCCATGTCCTCTTTTAAATAGTGAGCTAGGTAGCTGAAGTTCACATCAGAAACCACCAGTATTCTTTCTTTATCTAGATTCAGACTCATCACTGTTTTTGCCAACTCCATATAATGTTGTTTTGGAAAAAGAGTGAAATGCTGTCTGCTATAACTCAATGAAAAAATACTTATGATAGTTACAAACATACCTAATAGAAGTAGCTTTTTATCATTTAAAACCCTTGAGAACCCACTAAATATAGGGACAACTAGGAAAGGAGAAACTGAAATCAACAAATGAAATTGTAACACTGGAGATACAAAGTATGAGTACATAAATCCAATAAAAAACACAATAATAAACCAGAAAAACCCAACGGTTATCCATTTCGACCTTTCTTTTTTTCTGTAAAAGTAAAGGGAAATACCCAGTATAGCTATAATGTATAATATGGGATTGTAGCAAAAGAAATATCTAAAAAATTTCGGGATAAATTCTATCTCTGTTGGGCCCATCCAGGTAAGAGAATCACCTGATGTAAACTGGCAAATAGTTACATAAAGTGCGGGTGAATAAAGTAAAATAGCAAAAAATAATGCATAAACATATTGTTTAGTTTGTTCTTTACTTGTCCAAAACAAACCAGTTACCCACACAATTATTGCAAACATCATATTAAAATGATGATTTGAAGCTCCCAAAGCAGCAAAAAGAATCATTAAATAAAAGTATTTTTTTAGGTTTGTAGTAAGCCACAAATGCCAATACAAAACTAAACATAAGGCAAATAAAAATCCTGTAATATACATACGGCATTGAACACTATATGTTAAATGCAATTGATTGCAAGCAAAAAATAAAGTGACAACCAAAGAGACTGATACAGATTGGGTAAATGCTTTACTAACTCGGTACAAAAAGTATAAAGAAATAATACTAACTACCAAAAAAGGAAGTTTTACAGCCGTTTCAGAATAACCAAAAATACTTGTCCAAAAATACAAAAATACCTGTATCAACGGCGGATGAGTATCTAATTCAATGACCCCTTTACTAAATACTTCCGAAAAAGAAGTGTATTTTGTACGAGTAAGAGCACTTAGCTCATCTCTAAAAAATGATAATTCGAAAAAATTATATGCTCTCAAAAATAAAGAAAAGAGCAAAACTAAAGCAACTGATAACTTTTCCTTATCTATTTTTTTTAACATGTATCTACATTTTTTGTGCTAGATAGTATCGGTTTTATAATCATAAGTATACTTACAATAAAAGTAAGAAGCGTAGATAAAATAAAATCAGTTACAGACATGCGTACTGGTATATGAGTGACTAGTACATTTGGCTCCGGTACAGAAACCAAACCTATACTGCCTTGCATATATACAAGTCCAAAAGCAAGGGACAGTCCTATACATATACCTGTACCTATAATGTACATTCCTTCAATCAAAAATATTTTTTGTATATTTTTTGCAGATGTTCCTAATACATTTAGCGTTTCTATATCTTTTTGTTTACTGAGCACAAGCATAGAAACGGCTGCATATAAGTTTAAGGAAGCTATAATTAAAATAAATAAAAAAATCAGATAGGTCATCATTTTTTCTACTTTAATGGCTTTGTAAATAGATAAGTGCCTTTCTTCCCTATCTTGAATTTGCATTGTGTTTCTGAAAATCTTTTGAAGTGTAGGTTCTACACTTTCTTTGGTAAACCCTTTATTTAATTTAAGTTCTAGAGAAGTGCATTGGTTTTTATAGCTAGTAAGTGCTCTTACTGCTTCTATAGGCATGATAATATAACGTTCGTCATATTCCATTTCTATTCTAAATACCCCTATAGGCTCTACAGCTGTTTGCTGGTAAGAGTTTTGACTTTTCTTAAAATGGCTTTTCTCTCTATTTGGGTACATGAGCGTAAAAAAACCAGCGCTCTTCATATTTATATCAAATTTATAGACTATTCCAGAACCAATAATAGCACTACTTACAGGGTTATTTGTGAAAATATTTACGCTTCCTTGTTCTATTTTTCGGTTTATTAAATTTTGTTTAAAAAATGTATTACTTACTCCTTTAAATCTAATTACATCTTGTCTGCCTTTATAATCCAGTATGGCATCATCTTCAAGAATTTCTGTGTAAACTTGTATTTCTTTGCATTGTTTCAGTTTGTTTTTTTGCAAAGCATCAAGTTCAAATACTTTGCCTGTTTTTGGTTTAAGTTCCAAATCACTATCAAAAGCATAGTGAATATTTTTTAGCTGGTCTGTAAATCCATTGAATACAGAAAGTATTACAATTTCTGCAATTACCATTAATGCAATAATAGCAATTGCTAAAATAGAAATCTTGTTTACAAAGCTTTTTCTACTTTTAGAAAAATAGTATTTTTTGGCTAAAAAACTCGAGAGATTCATTCCTCTTCTGTAGGTGCAGGTGGAATGTTTAGGTCTTTAATCATTTTATCCATTTTGCTGGCTTCTTGCCAGGTATCGTCTTCATAAAAACGCAATTCAGGTATAATACGCATGTTGTTACGTAGTCTTTTTCCTAAATGCCCTCTAAAAAATGGAGCGCTTTGGTTTAAAGCTTTTAATACCTCGTCTTTGTTTTGTATAAACTCTAATGCTATATATATTTTGGCTACTCCCAAATCTGGGGTAACCCTTACTCCTGAAAGAGTTAGAAAGGCATTGCCAAAAATTTCTTTGCCATCGCGCAAAAAAATATCTGCCATTTCTTCTAATATAAGTTTCGAAAATTTTTGTTGTCTTTTGCTATCCATAATAAGGTGTAAGTTGAGTGTTGATGTTTTGTTAAAAGTCTGTTTTTTTTTAGTTGATACAAAAGTAATGTGCTTTTCCAACACGTATTTTTTAAATATGTGTTAATTACTGGTATATCTAATAAAGCGTACTTTATTTCAAAACATAATCCTCTAATGTTATTTGTATTCTTAATTATGAAACAAAAGTACAAAATAATATGCACTATTTTTACTGCCTTTCATATTTGCTTTGTGTTGTGTACTCAAAGTCTTAACTTGCTACTTAAAATATTAATGGAGTGATACAATTCTTTTCTATAAACGACTTTACCAGATACATTACTTTGTTTGTTATTCTTGTCTTGATACGAAGTTTTTTTTGGGCATTTTATCCTGAGCCTTTTCTGATAGAAATTCATTATCAAAATATTGTAGAACAATTAAATAGGCTTGGAGAAAGCTATGTAAATGTATTGCACCAAATTGGGCCATTATCTGCTGGATTGTTTAGGTATGTATATGGTGGTGTTGGAGAAAGCGTTTTTTTGGCCAGATTGATTGCATTATTAGTGTGCTATATTCAGGTTTTAGTTGTAACAGTGGGTATTAATAATGTTAATGGTTTAAGAGAAAATAATTCTTTTTTTGGCGTAATACACATTGTTTTACTGCATTTGTTTCCAGATATGCTGGTGCTTTCTCCTTTGCTTATGGGTATGACTGTGCTTTCTATTACCTATGTGATGCTTTTTTCTATCATAAGAGACAGAACCAATGATGGTAGTTATTTGTTTGTGGGTGTTTTGCAGTCATTGGCAATTGTTATATTATTTCCCTTGTTTATCTTTACTATACCTACATTATTGGTAATTGTTTTCTATACTAGGTTCAATCCTAAATTTATAGGTTTGTATCTGTTGGGTCTTGTTTTACCTATGACTATAGTATTTTCTTATTACTTTTTTAATAATTACGCTAGTGAATACTTTACAATAAATTTTTTTTACGGGTTTAGCATACGTTTTATTTCTCAAGTGCCATTTACCTACTACTTTATTATAGGTTTTGTGCCTATAGTTTTGTTTACCATTTCTTTTTTTAAGGTCTTGGCAATGTACAATATGGTCAATTACCAACAAAAAATGATAGTGACGGGTACTTTTTTCCTTATAGCGGCTTTAGTTATTTTCTTTCTACTGCCAGACAAAAGTCCATTCTTCTTTTTCCTTTTTATCCCTTTTGCTATACATTTCTTTGGTATCTTGTTTATAGAAAGTAGGTATGCAAAAATGGACAGGCTAGCCTTTTTATGCTTTTTTTTAATGCTTGGGATACCTTTATTGACTAAAATAGATAAAATCTCCACTTTTTTTACTACCAATGAATTGCTTCCCAAAGAAGTAATACCTAGCTACGGAAGAGTTTTAAACTTGTCAGATGATAAAAATGTATTGGCAAACAACCACTACGCCACAGGTTTTTGCGATTTTATGATTGCTCGCAATTTCTTTTTAGACAAAACTCCAGAGTCCTCTATTTTAGTATACAATACCTTAGAAAAAGATTTGCCAGATGCAATTTATGACCCAAACCATATAGTAGCCTCTAAGTTCAAATCTTTGCCTATGCTTGCCGAAAAGTACAAATATTTTAGTCATTTAACACTTTATAGACGTAAGATATAATGCAAATTATAGGGCATAGGGGTTGGAGGGGCAAATTCCCAGAAAATACTTTGATTGGCTTTGAGCAAGTCTCTGAGTTAGGAGTCCCCGCCATAGAGTTAGATATCGTAATTACAAAAGATAAAAAAATTTTGGTGTCGCATGAACCTTGGTTTGATTTAAGATACTGTAAAACCAACTACGAAGGTAATTTTTACCAACAGACACTAAATGAAATACAAAAAATAGATTGCGGTTTAGTTTTCGATGAGCGCTTTGCAAACCAAGTCAAAGTGCCAGCCACAAAACCGAGTTTAAAAGCAGTAATAGGTCTATATAATATGCTTGGTCTAAAACCTTTTATTGCTTTAGAGGTGAAATCTGAAACAAAAAGATATGGCTTGTCTCAACCATATGCTCAGGAGTTTGCGGAGTTATTGATTGATTTTGAGATGACGTATTTAAATGGTTTTGATTATTTCGTTCAAAGTTTCGATCCTTTTTTCTTAAAAAAATACCATCAACTTCAACCCCAGACCAAAACAGGCTTGTTGGTAGAAATAAATGCCCATGTTGCCAAAGACTTAGATTTTTTAGAATATAAGCCAGATTTTTATAATCCAGAACATACATTGCTTACAGATACTTTGGTTAAGGATATTGAAGCACAGGATCTTGAAATATATACTTGGACAGTAAACGAAACCACAGATTTAGAAAAAATTAAACATTATCCTATAAGGGGATTAATCACAGACTACCCAGAACGGTTTACGGAGTTTTTTTAATTATGTGAATATCCGTAATTGTACCAGTAGAGGAATTGATTAGTGATTTTGGGCGAAACCCTATCGAGTCAGGCTCTATGTCTCGCTTTTTCTGCTGAAAAAAAAGAGCTCCGCCTAGATCCTTTTTTCAAAAAAATAAGATAAACTGTTATTATTACGGATATTCACATGATTTTTCTCTTTTTTGGAAACAAAACTTTTTTTAAAATATATATACAGATTTACTTTTAGTCTTCATAATTAAATCATTACCCTTAGTTTTTTATAAATTCGTAAATAGCATAGTCTATTTTTTATACAATAATCAAGAAACAATAAGCGAGGTATAAAGACTTTTATAAAACATACCTCACCTACAAGTAAAACAGATAAGCTAGTAAGTATCATTTTTTTTAAACGTTTTATAACTGCAAGCGTGATAAATATCACATATTATATCCTTAATAAAGGATACCTTTGTATTAAATCTATACCAAATGAAAGTAGAACAAATTTATACAGGATGTTTGTCTCAAGGAGCTTATTATATAGAATCTAACGGAGAAGTGGCAATCATTGACCCCTTACGTGACACTAAGCCTTATATAGAAAGAGCACAAAAAGATAATGCAAAGATAAAATACATCTTCGAAACACATTTTCATGCAGACTTTGTTTCAGGCCATATAGATTTGGCAAAGCAAACAGATGCTAAAATTATCTTTGGGCCAAATGCAAACACAAGTTTTACATCCACTTCAGCTTTAGACAATCAAATATTTGTTTTAGGCAATGTATCCATAAAAGTCATCCATACACCAGGACATACTATGGAAAGCACCTGCTTTTTGTTATTAGATGAGCAAGGCAAAGAGTACGCACTATTTTCTGGAGACACTTTATTTATCGGCGATGTTGGCAGGCCAGATTTGGCAGTTAAGTCTAACATGAGCAAAGAAGAGTTGGCAAGTCATTTGTTTTATAGCCTTAGAAATAAAATTATGACTTTACCAGATGAAACTATTATATATCCAGCCCATGGAGCTGGCTCTGCCTGCGGAAAAAATTTAAGTAAGAATACTTTTGATACGTTGGGAAATCAGAAAATTGAAAATTATGCTTTACGGTTTGATATGAGCAAAGAACAATTTTTAAATGAAGTTCTTGAAGGACTACAAGAAGCACCTTCTTATTTTTCAGAAAATGTGCGTTTAAACAAAAGTGGCTACGAATCTTTAGATGATATACTTAAAAGAGGTGATACAGAATTGAGCGTACAGGCATTCGAATCATTGGCTAATACCTATAAATGTTTAATTTTAGACACTAGAGCGCCACAAGTATTTAAAAATGCATTTATTCCTAATAGCATAAATATAGGTTTGGAAGGAGCATTTGCACCTTGGGTGGGCGCTTTAATACCAAATTTGCAGCAAGAAATATTACTTATAGTGGACGAGGGCAAAGAACAAGAGGTCATTACTCGTTTGGCTAGAGTAGGGTATGATCATACATTAGGGTATTTAAGCGGTGGAATAGATGCCTGGATAAATGCAGGCAAAGAAGTAGATAGTATAAAATCTATTACAGCGCACGATTTAGAACAAATAATAGAAGAAAATATAGATGTTTTAGATGTTAGAAAACCTTCAGAGTACGAGGCAGAGCATATAAAGGGCGTAAGAAACTTCCCTTTGGCAACAATAAATGAAAGTTTTTCGGTGTTAGACAAAACAAAAGAATACCATATCCATTGCGGAGGAGGGTATAGATCTATGATTATGGCGTCTATTTTAAAATCAAGAGGTTTTGAATCCATCATAGATATTCAAGGCGGATTTGAAGCGATTAAAAAAACAACCATACCTCTATCTAATTTCGTTTGTTCATCAAAAAAATAACAGGCATTGTAATTTATATAATCTATTTGAATATCCATTAAAAGAGTTAGAAATGAAAGAATTAGTTTTTGGGCCATGGCCCTGGTATGTAGTAGGTCCTCTAATTACCACAATAATGGTTTCAATGTTTTACTTTGGAAAAACATTTGGTGTATCTAGTAACTTTAGAACAATCTGCGCAATGGCCGGAGGAGGTAGGTATGCTTCTTTTTTTAGATTCGACTGGAAAAGTCAAGTTTGGAACCTGGTATTTATCTTTGGTACACTTTTGGGTGGTTTTATCGCAAATACATGTATGACAAATTATACCACTCTAGAAATATCAGAAAGTACCCAAGCTGCATTACAAAATGTTGGTATCACACACATAGAGCAGGGTTTCTCACCCAAAGAACTGTTTTCTTGGTCAAATGTGTTTACGCTAAGATCTATTATTATCTTAGTGTTTGGTGGTTTTTTTATTGGATTTGGTACAAGATATGCAGGAGGCTGCACTTCCGGACATGCCATCACTGGTTTAAGTAACCTACAACTACCCTCTTTAGTAGCAGTTATAGGTTTTTTTATAGGTGGTCTTGCAATGACATGGTTTATTTTACCTTTATTATTGACTTTATAAAATGTGTGGATTATGAAATTATTGAAATATTTAGTTGCCGGTGTGCTTTTTGGAATTATTCTTACAAAAGGTGAGGTAGTCTCTTGGTTTAGAATTTATGAAATGTTTCGTTTTGAATCTTTTCATATGTATGGAGTAATAGGCTCAGCAGTAGTTCTAGGTATAATCTCTATGCAGTTTATAAAAAGAAAACATATAAGAGATATATCAGGAAATGAAATAAGAACAGAGGATAAAAAACCTTTATTTGTAGCCAGTCTTTTAGGTGGTACTATCTTTGGGTTAGGATGGGCTATGACGGGAGCATGTCCTGCACCATTGTTTATTCAGGTAGGCGCAGGAACCACAGTTTTTTTAGTAACTATCCTAAGTGCTACCTTAGGTACTTTTGTGTATGGCTTACTAAAGGAGAGATTACCCCATTAACTAGTCATTTTCTATAAATTTAATTTAGTATTAAAATTCACGTCCTAT
>JAYVIQ010000066.1:0-34600 GCA_043770215.1 Cytophagales bacterium
TCAACTTGGCTAATTTGTCAAGGAGGGTACTCCTATGGTTTTACTTTATTTTGAAGTATAAAAATAATCAGGGTTTACTTTTTCAGTAGACCCTAAATAACATACAATTTTTTTAAAAATGTTTTATTTTATAAAACTCTCTCTTATCTTTGGAATATGGATAATTTAAATGTAACGTTATGGCAATGTTGGAATAATCTTTTAGGATTATAACTACTACGTTTGCGTGATTTTAATATTCTCAAAACATTAAAAGAAAGCTTGCTACATGTAGTAAGCTTTTTTTATTTACTCATTTATGAGTTTTAAAAATAAAACATTTATGAATAAAATTAGATTAAATACAGTGCGCCATAAACTTGCTGGAGACATACACTCTCCAGTGTCAGTGTACTTAAAAATAAGAGATATTTTTCCTTTTAGTATATTGTTAGAAAGTTCAGATTACCATGGGCATGAGCACAGTTATTCTTATATCTGCTGCAACCCAATAGCTAAATTTGAAGTGGCAGACGAAAAAATATCCATTCAATTGCCAAATCAAGATGAAGTAATAAGCGATATAAAAGATAAAAGTGATGTGTTAAAGGCGCAACAAGATTTTTATCAGTCTTTTGATGCTATAGACAAAATAGATGGATTGGTATGCAATGGGGTTTTTGGGTACACCTCTTACGACTCTGTTCGATATTTTGAAGATGTAGAGATACAAAAATTTGAAGATGATAGCCGAAGAATACCAGATATGGTTTATAGGGTTTATCGTAATGTTTTGGTTTTTAATCATTTTAATGATGAACTAATTGTTTTTAATCATAGCCTAGAAGGTGAAGATTCTAACATAGAAGAGATGCTTGCCATATTGCAAAAAAAAGACTTCTCTATGTTTAACTTTGAAACCAAAGGAGAGGTAAGCTCTAATATTGATGATCTGCAGTTTATGGATATGGTACAAAAAGGAAAAGACCATTGCCAGCGCGGAGATGTTTTTCAGATTGTAGTCTCTAGGAGGTTTGAACAAAAATTTGAAGGGGATGATTTTCAAGTTTATAGAGCCCTTAGAAGTATAAATCCATCGCCATATTTGTTTTATTACGACTTTGGCGGATTTAAAATTTTTGGTTCATCGCCAGAAGCACAAATTGTAATCAAAGAAGGAAAAGCAACCATTTTTCCTATAGCTGGTACATTTAGACGTACAGGCAATGACAAAGAAGATTATGACTTAGCAAAAAAACTATTTAATGATCCTAAAGAAGTATGCGAGCATGTGATGTTGGTAGATTTGGCTAGGAATGATTTGAGTAGACATGGATCTGAAGTTACGGTTGAAACCTTTAAAGAGATACAATATTATTCTCACGTAATTCATATGGTATCAAAAGTGAGTGGCCGTTTGGATGAGGACACCAAACCTTTGCAGTTGGTTGCAGATACTTTCCCAGCAGGTACATTAAGTGGAGCACCCAAGCACAATGCTATGGGTTTGATAAATAAGTACGAAAACAGCAACAGAGGGCTATATGGAGGTGCAATTGGTATGTTAGGTTTTGACGGAACTTACAATCATGCAATTATGATAAGGACATTTTTGAGCAAGGCCAACTCACTTTACTACCAAGCAGGTGCTGGAGTAGTTGCAAAGAGTGTGGTTGAGAGCGAGTTACAAGAAGTAAATAATAAATTGGCGGCGCTTTCAAAAGCCATGTTGATTGCAAATGAAATGAAGAATTGAGATGAAAATATTAGTTTTAGATAATTACGATTCATTTACTTACAATTTGGTGCATATCATCAAAGAACTTGGTTACAAGGTAGATGTAATAAGAAACGATAAAATTTCCGTAGAAGAAGTTGGTGTATATGATAAAATATTGCTGTCACCTGGTCCGGGAATTCCAGAGGAAGCTGGCATAATGCATGAGGTTATTAGAACATATGGTCCTACAAAATCTATTTTGGGTGTGTGTTTAGGGCATCAGGGTATAGGAGAGGTATACGGCTCTAAACTTACCAATATGGATACAGTTTTGCATGGTTTTGGAATGGAAACAACAATAGTAGACAAAACGTGTAAGCTTTTTGCTGGTATACCAGAAAAATTTATTACAGGCAGATACCATAGCTGGGTTGTAGATGAGCATGCCTTATCAGATCAGTTGGTTCTAACAGCAATAGGTGTAGATGGTAAAATCATGGGCTTGAGGCACAAAAAATATGATGTGATTGGGGTACAGTTTCATCCAGAATCTATTTTAACAGAAAATGGAAAATTGATGATGAAGAATTGGTTAGAAAACTAATAAACTATTAATACACTAAGTTTATACTTTGAAAAACGTAATGTCTAAAAAAAACAATCTTTTAAGCAAAGAGTACAAAGGATAAGTGTCAAATTTTGATCCTTTTGCAAAAAAAATATATGACAATATGAAGGAAATCCTAAATAAATTATTTTCTAGCTATCTGCTCTCCAAACAAGAAGCAAAGTCTATTTTACTTTCATTAGGAAAAGGTGAGTTTGATCCTATTCAAATAGCTTCTTTTTTAACGGTTTTCAATCTTAGAAGCATTACCGTAGATGAATTGGCAGGTTTTAGAGAAGCCATGTTAGAACTTTGTATACGTGTAAATTTATCTGATTTTGATGCTGTAGACATTGTGGGAACTGGCGGAGATGGTAAAGATACTTTTAATATTTCCACAACCTCAGCACTTGTAGTTGCAGGGGCTGGTTATAAAGTTGCTAAACACGGCAATTATGGAGTTTCTTCTAGTTGTGGCAGTAGCAATGTATTAGAATATTTAGGCGTTAAATTCTCAAGCAACCAAGATACACTTAAAAAGGCTTTAGATGTGGCAGGCTTTTGTATGATGCATGCACCATTGTTTCACCCAGCCATGAAATATGTGGCTCCTGTGCGCAAAGCCATGCAAGTTAGGACATTTTTTAATATTTTGGGTCCAATGATTAATCCCAGTTTCCCCAAAAAACATGCGCATGGAGTGTTTAATCTTGCAACATTAAGACTCTATGCTTACCAACATAATCAAACCACAGATACATTTAAAATTATACATGCCTTAGATGGATATGATGAAATTTCATTGACCTCTGATACAAAAGTATATAGCAATAAAGGAGAATTTTTGTATAGCCCAAAAGATTTAGGATTTAATAAACTTGCCCAAAAAGACCTATGGGGAGGTTCAACCATAGAAGAGAGTGCCAAAATATTGAGTTGTATTATAGAGGGAAAAGGCACCGAAGCACAGCAAAATGCAGTATTGGCAAATGCATCTATGGCAATCACAGTGGCAGACTCTAGTTTAAGCTTTACAGAAGCAAAAGCTAAGGCAAAAGAATCTATAGATAGTGGCAACGCTAAACTGGTTTTGAGTAAATTGTTATCGCTTTAGTATAGTATTTCAGCAATAGATGAAAAAGAAACTTGTAAGGTTGTTTTTTTAAATAAAATACTAGGAAATAATAATAAACAAAAAGTACATTTGTTACAGACAACTAAGAATGAATATACTAGATAAAATAGTAGAAAATACAAAAAAAGAAGTTCAAGAGCGTAAGCAATTGATTTCTATAAATGAATTAGAAAAAAGTGATTTTTTTGAAAGAAAAACGCATAGTGCAATCAATTTTTTTCCACCATATAATAAAGAGCTCTCTGGAATCATTGCAGAGTATAAAAGACAGTCTCCGTCTAAAGGCATAATAAATGCAACCACAGATGTAGAGTTTATAACCAAAGGGTATGCAGATGCAGGTGCTTCTATGTTGTCTGTACTTGCTGAAGAAATGTATTTTGGCGGATCTATGGAGTTTGTAACACGAGCTAGAATTGCAAACAATATCCCTGTTCTAAGAAAAGATTTTATCATTGATGAGTATCAGGTTATAGAAGCTAAATCTATAGGGGCAGATGCCATTTTGCTTATTGCAGCGTGCCTTAGTCGTAAAGAAATGATAGACTTGGGTCAATTAGCACATTCTTTGGGATTAAGCGTACTTATGGAAGTCCATAATGAAGAGGAATTAGAAAATTGTATAAACCCCTACATAGATTTATTGGGTGTAAACAATAGAAATTTAAAAACTTTTGAGGTAAATATAGAAACATCTATATCTTTGGTAAATAAAATACCAATTGAATTTATAAAAGTGTCAGAAAGTGGCTTGTCAGATGCAGAAACGATTAATAAACTCAAAGCCTACGGCTATACGGGGTTTTTAATTGGAGAAACATTCATGAAAACAGATAATCCGCCAAAAGCATTAGAACAGTTAGTAAACAATTTAAAAAAAACAATTTAAAACCATGGGAGCTTGGGGAGTAGGTATATTTGAAGATGATGCCGCTTATGATTGGGTTGATAAAATCCTAGATTCTGATGAACCAGAAGAGATTTTTGAGTCTATATTTGTATATGCAGTAGACACAAATTATGTTGAATATGACGATTGCCATGGTGTGACTGTAAGTGCTGCCGTAATAGATATGTTGCTCAATAACACCAACTATCATCTAGAAGAAGAAGATTTGACAGATTGGGTAAAAGAAAAAAGAGCTTCTTTAAAAGTGAAATCTATTGTGCCAATAGCTATAAAGGCATTAAAAGTTATAATTGGCAAAAAATCTGAATTGCATGAACTTTGGCAAGAAAATGAGGCGGAATATGATTTTTGGAAAGATAAAATTGAGCGTCTAATTTCTAGGTTAAGTAGTGTAAAATAATTCAAAGAAAGTTCATTAATGTTTGAAAATATAAAAATCAAGGTGTGTGGATTGACAAGTCCAGACAACATAAAAGCTGTAGATGAACTTGGCGTTGCATACCTTGGATTTATTTTTTATCCTAAATCCAAAAGAGATGCTACTGCTTTAGATCCTGAAACTATTCGATTTGTAAAGGCCAAAAAAGTAGGGGTTTTTGTAAATGAAGGCTTGTATGATATAGTGCAAAAGGTAATAAAGTATAAACTGGATGCTGTACAATTGCATGGAGATGAAACCCCAGAGGAATGTGCATATTTGAAAAAACTTGGGTTAGAAGTTTTTAAAGTTTTTTCTGTAGACGAAGACTTTGATTTTTTAGAATTAGAAAACTACAAAACAAGTGCACACTTTTTTTTGTTTGATACAAAAGGCAAAGAACGTGGTGGAAATGGAATTGCATTTGATTGGGATATTTTGAAAAAGTATGACAATCAGATGCCATTGATTCTTAGCGGAGGTATAAATCCAGAAAACATAATCCAAGCCAAAGCATTAGATTACCTAAATCTTTATGCCTTAGATTTGAACAGTGGATTTGAATTAGAGCCTGGTATCAAAGACATACAAGCATTACAACAAGCATTAAAATAAAGTCAAAAATGACTACAAATCATAATATAAACGATAGAGGATATTACGGACAATTTGGCGGTGCTTACGTGCCAGAAATGTTACATCCAAACGTAGCAGAATTACAAGAAAACTACTTGAAAATTATTTATTCAGAAGAGTTTCAAGAAGAGTTTCAATTGCTTTTGCGTGATTTTGTAGGTAGGCCTACACCTCTTTATTTTGCCAAACGACTCTCTGAAAAATATGGAGCCAAAGTGTACCTAAAAAGAGAAGATTTGTGCCATACAGGAGCTCACAAAGTAAACAATACTTTAGGTCAAATATTACTTGCTAAACGCTTAGGCAAAACCAGAATCATTGCAGAAACAGGAGCAGGTCAGCATGGTGTGGCAACAGCTACAATGTGTGCTTTAATGGGCTTACCCTGTATTGTGTACATGGGAGAGATAGACATAGAGCGTCAAAAACCAAACGTAGAGCGCATGCGTATCTTGGGGGCCGAAGTAAGACCAGCTGTAAGTGGAAGCAAAACATTAAAAGATGCTACCAACGAAGCCATAAGAGATTGGATAAATAATCCAGAAGACACGCATTATATTATAGGTTCAGTAGTTGGTCCGCATCCTTACCCTGATATGGTAGCTAGGTTTCAGTCTGTGATTTCAGAAGAGATAAAAAAACAATTGTTTCAAAAAGAAGGTAGAGAAAATCCAGACTATGTAGTAGCCTGTGTAGGCGGGGGCAGCAATGCAGCCGGTGCTTTTTATCATTACTTAAACAATTTAGATGTTGCATTAGTAGCTGTAGAAGCAGCAGGATTTGGAGTAAATTCTGGCAAAAGTGCTGCAACTACCGTACTTGGTTCTGTAGGGGTTTTGCACGGGAGTAAATCTTTAGTCATGCAAACCGAAGATGGGCAAGTGGTAGAGCCACATTCTATTTCAGCAGGTTTAGATTACCCTGGCATTGGACCTATGCACGCTTATTTATTTGATAGCGGAAGAGGTATTTATTATAGCGCTACAGATGATGAGGCTTATGCTGCAGGCATAGAATTAAGTAGATTAGAAGGCATTATTCCTGCTCTAGAAACTGCTCATGCTATGGTGGCACTTCAAAAAATGGATCTAAAACCTAGTGATATAGTAGTTATAAATCTTAGTGGAAGAGGAGATAAAGATTTACAAACATACATAGATAGGGGTGGGTATTAATAAAAGTGACCTAGCAAATTAAATAGTAGACTTTTAGTAGTAAATATTATGAAAAACAGATTAACAGAACTTTTTGAACATAAAAAAGAAAAGGTACTCAATATTTATTTCACAGCTGGTTACCCCAAACTAGATGATACAGTAAAAATTGCAGAATATTTGGAAAAAGCAGGCGCGGATGTTCTAGAAATAGGTATGCCTTACTCAGATCCAATAGCAGATGGTCCTACCATACAAAAAAGTAGTGAAGCAGCTATTTCCAATGGTATGTCTATAAAGGTATTGTTGCAACAATTAAAAGATATTAGAAAAACAGTTTCTATCCCTATTTGTCTTATGGGGTATATAAACCCTGTTATGCAGTATGGTATAGAAAAGTTTTGCCGTGAAGCATCAAAATTAGGTGTAGATGCTCTAATACTGCCAGATTTACCTTACCTAGAGTACAAAGAATTGTACCAACATGTTTTTGAAGAGTGTAATTTATCAAATATATTTTTGGTCACTCCGCAAACTACTGAAACTAGATTGAAAGACATAGATAATGTGTCTAGTGGATTTATTTACATAGTTTCTACCAACAGCACTACTGGCAACACCACAAAAGAGATGGCAAATAATGGCATATCAGCTAGTGAAGATTATTTTCTAAGGATTCAAAATTCAGGACTGAAAAATCCTACGCTAATAGGATTCAATATTAAAGATAATGCTAGCTTTGAATTTGCTTCTAAATATTCAAACGGAGCCATCATTGGCTCAGCTTTTATAAATTTACTAACCAACTCAAACAACTTAAAAGATGATATAGAACAATACATTGCTAAAGTAAAAGGAGTTTAGTGAATAATCATTTATCTACAATAGGATTCCGTAATATTTTATATTCTACTAGACATATACTTATATTAACATTTGTATTGTATTAGTAAGAATAATCTAAAAAAGAAAGGCTTAAAAAGCTGATTATAAATGAAAGAGAGTACGCAAAAATCTTTTTATTATTATTTCAAACGTCGCTTTCTAGCAAATAAACCTGCTATTTTCGGGTTAATTTTTATTTTTTTGTGTTTGTTAGTTTCCTGTTTAGGGTACAGCATCATGCCAGACGGTACCACCAATGCTAATAATTCTTTGCCAGAGATAAAGAAAAAAGGAGTTGGTTATGTAGCTCAAATTATTAAAATCAAAAAAAATGTTTTAGTAGAAAAATCCACTTTTTTAAAAACTATATTTAATGGTTCTGAATCTGAATACATAGAAAAGCCTTTTGACAGTTTACAGTTTGATAATAAAAAAGGATTAGTAAAAATTTTCTTGGCTGAGGGTAGGGGAGTTTTGACAGAATCTGTAAGTTATGCAGACATCTTATTTAAAATAAAAGGAGAGCCTACTGTTTTTAATGGCATCATACACTTTATAGATGTAGATGGAAAAACCAAAAATTATCGTTGCCAAGACCTTAGAGAGAAAATACAAAACGAAAATATTTTTCAAAGAAAATATATCTTAGGTACAGATAGCGCGGGTAGAGATTTACTAAGCAGATTGCTCTTTGGCACTAGAGTTTCCTTATTAATTGGTTTGGTTTCTGTACTAGTTTCTTTAGGCTTGGGTATATTTTTAGGTGGCATTGCAGGCTATTTTGGTGGCTGGGTAGATAATTTGGTCATGTGGTTTATGACAGTCATATGGTCTGTACCTAGAATAATGCTAGTAATTGTTATAGGTATGGCATTGCAAAGCAAGGGACTTTGGGTTGCTTTTGTTGCTGTTGGACTTACGATGTGGACAGAAGTAGCTAGAGTAGTAAGGGGTAGAATAATGGAAGTTCGTGAAAAACAATACATTACAGCTGCAAAAGTACTGGGTTTAGGAAACCTAAGAATTATATTCGGTCATATTTTGCCAAATATTATGGGTGCTGTTGTGGTTATTGCCAGTGCAAATTTTGCAGACGCTATACTCATAGAGGCCGGATTAAGCTTCTTGGGTTTAGGGGTACCTCCTCCTGTCCCGTCTTGGGGGCAAATGGTAAACGAGGGATTTAATCTAATCACCAATTTAAATTGTTGGCACTTAATAGTTTTTCCATCCTCTGCTATATGTTTACTTGTACTTGCATTTAACTTATTTGGAAACGGGCTTAGAGATGCACTTGACCCTAAAAACCAATAAATGAATAAATATAAAATAGAGTTAAATTCTCTTCTAGAAATAACACAAGCTATAAATGCTAATATTCCTGAAGATCATCTATATAAAGTATTCTATTTTACATGTATTTCTAATTTACATATCAGCGAGCTAGCTCTATTTGTGTTAGAAAAGGATAGTTTTGTTGAAAAATTTTCGCACGCTCTATCTTTTACAACTAAAGATTTAGAGTTGTTCCAATCCGTAGATTTCGAAGTAAGTAAAGTAAAATCAATTTATCCAAACATTAATCAAGTATTTCCTGTAAGGCATAAAAAAAAGTTATTGGCTGCACTAGTCTTGGGAAAGCATAATTCTGATGACTTAGAGCAGTCCTATTCTTTTTTACAAACCATCTCCAACATAGTGTTAGTAGCTATAGAAAATAAGCGTTTGGCAAGAATCACTTTAGTTCAAGAAAGATACAAAAGAGATCTAGAAATAGCCAGGAGTGTGCAAGAAATGCTTATTCCGTCTAAGTTGCCAAATAATGAGTATTTAAAAGCCGCAGCAACGTATTTGCCGCATCAATCTATAGGTGGAGATTATTATGATGTAATAAAAGTAGAAGAAAACTATGTTTTTTGCATGGCTGATGTAAGCGGAAAAGGTGTTTCTGCGGCACTCATAATGTCTAATTTTCAAGCGTCATTACGTTCATTGTGCAAAGTGACCCACAATGTGGAGGAAATAGCAATAGATTTAAACAAACATTTATTAGAAAATGCAATTTCAGACCATTTTGTCACCTGTTTTTTGGCACATTACCATGTAAAAACAAGAGTTCTAACCTATTTAAATGCAGGCCATTGCCCACCTTACCTAGTCAATAGCCAAAAGTATGAAACGCTTACCAAGGGAGCTTATATGTTGGGTGTTTTTGATGATTTCCCCTCAAACATAAAAGGTGAAGTGGTTATTTCTCCTGGAGACAAACTCTTTATGTACACAGATGGTGTTTCTGAAACAACAGATGATTTAGGCAATGAATTTGGAGAAGAAAGAATAATAGAATTTTTACGAAATACCTTAGAAGAAGAGCTTACAATGAATTTGGCAGATTTAATTATTTGTGTAGACGAATTTAAAGAGAGCCAAGATTATAAAGATGATTTGACTATGTTGAGTGTTGTGTTTTTTTAACCTAACTATAAAAACAACTCATTTTAAAAAAAAATGAATTTAAAGATTGTACCTATCTCTATTTTCATAAATATGCTTTATGGCCATAAGTCTAAAAATGTAGGTGTATGTTTCTTCATTCCAACTGGCAGTATAAAAATTAGAATACAAAACAGGGTTGTTTGTCATTTTAGAATCTACCCTACCTAGTCCAGAATTAAAAGCTGCGGCCGTTAAGGTCCATGAATTAAGGCTTTTATTCATTTGATTAAGATATGAACAAGCTGCTTGAGTGCTTTTTTTTAAGTCTAATCTTTCATCCAAACTATCATTTACCACTAAGCCATAATTTTGCGCTGTAGCAGGCATAAATTGCCAAAATCCCTGAGCTCCTTTTTCAGACTTCCCTTTCAAAAATCTACTCTCTATCATGGGTATATATTTCATGTCTTCTGGTAAATTGCATCTAGAGAGTCTTTTTTCTATAGAGGGGAAGTAATAATCAGCCCGTCTAAAAAGTTGTTTAAGACCATTTCTGTAGGCTAAAAATTTACGTAATTCTTTGTTAAATTTTTTATAATTAGAGCTTTGGTTTGCAGGCATTCTTTCTCCACAGAAATCGAATCTATCTTTTGGAAAATCTACTTTTAGTTGTAAACTTTTTGCCGAAAAATTCTTTTCGATGTATGTAGTAGTCTCCGTATTCTTCTTAAAGTAGTTAGACACAAAAAAAACTATCCCTACAAAAGATATTACAACAACAATAAGATTTTGTTTAATCTGGGACAATATTTTTAAAATTAATTCCTGTATACATCTAAATTTAGCTCAGAAATTACAAATTCCACTCTTTTTTCAACAGAAACTTTTGGAATTTCTATCAAATCAAAGCCATAGTTTAGATATACTTGCTTTATCATTTCAGAAATCTCTAATGCTTCTGCAAGAGTTTCTTTCCTTTCTTGGTCTGTGGTATAAATTTCTTTCCAATACGGGGTGTAAAACACTTTTTTATGATACATCATTGAATTAGTTATGTTGGCATATTTTACCTTATCGTAACTAATTTTAGACACTTGTAAATAAGCTTCAACATCTATTGTGCTCCTATCTAAAAAATAGAATTCGTTTTTAAAAATTGTATTTTGCATTTCTATCATAACAAGATCAGAAAAAGCTAAAATATCTTTCCATGGAAGTTTTTCGCTGCCTAAGATGAGCTGCGTTTTGATTACTTCTCTAGCTTTTTCTGGCATAATACAATACCCTTTTTTTTCTAAACAAGCAATTATAGATGTTTTTCCACTACCTGGTCCTCCAGTAATGATGATTTTATTGCAAGAAGTCATGTTATTTTTTTTCTAATTTAATTCAAATTTTATAAAACAAAGAATTTCATTTTTAATTGTTAAGCTGTATTTGTTTTAGTTCCAAGAAAAAATATTTTTGTAAAACTTTTATTAGACCCTGTATAATTTACTGATACCGTTTTTTTGTGTTGTTTTAACGGTAACTAAATGCAAAGGTTAGAAAGAAGTAAGAAAAATTATTGCTAGGTTTTGGTATAAATAGTTTTTTTCAATGCTTGATATTTTCCTGTATGGTCATTTATTTCTATGGCTTCAAACCATATTTAGGTTTATGTTTTAAAGGATTATGAGTTTAAGCAATTTGAAATTTACATACAGTTTGCTCTACCAATGATTTTATCGGTAGGTATATCTAAATACACAACATTATTTTGTGTAGCTAAAAAGACTTATAAAATTTCATTATCTCAATAAAACCAGGGTAAGGTATGTTTACAGAGGCAACAGATAAGTAGGGTTTTATAAATATTTTTAAATCTTTAGGATTTCCATTTTGATCTAGAACATTTTTTGCCAAACTCTTGAGTTCATCTAATTTATATTTACTTAGCGTAGAGTATACATCAGAAGAAACCGCAAAATTAAAATTTGTGTTAGACTGTGCAGGTATTTTTATTGGATCATTGGCAGTACCTGAAAGTGCCTCCTCATCTTTTATGTTTATTTTCCAATCAAATTTTATCATTTGGGCTTCTCTAGCGTTTGGATTGTTGCCATTTAAACCTAAGTCTAGGGAAAGGGGTAGTTGTTTTCTGGACAAAGATTCAAGTATTTTTAGGCCCTCTGCTAAACCAAGAACAGTTTCTCCGCCAGGGTTAATCTTTACACCTGCAATAGTAATGGAATTAATTTGGTTTAATTTGAACTCGCAAGTTGAGAGTGCTTTCATTTTAAGCAAACCGCAAGAGCTGACTATTAAAACAATACAAATTGTGGAGGAAATCAAAACCTTTTTTAGCATACTAGCGTTAGTGTAATACGACTCAAATTTAGTTGTATTTATCAAAAAACTAGTGTAAATTCAAACATAAAATGCTCAAAATGAAAAAAGTTTTTTACATATTCATTTGTTTACTTCTTTTAGTGAGTTTGTCTAGCTCTACTAACTCACAAAAATATGATGCAAAATTATTTAGTTGCATAAATAAAGTAATTAGATTAATAGAATGGGAAACAAAAAATACATCTGCTTCTTTTGATATAGGTTTTATGGGAGATCATCATTTATTTGTATTAACTCAGGATTATTTTAGAGGAAAAACGCACAATAATAAACCAATAAAAGTAGTACACTATCTAAATTCATCTCAATTAGAAAAAATGCCTCCCAAAGTACTTTACATGGGCAAACATAAACATGATATTTCTAAGTTAAATATAATCTGTAACAGTAAACATATTTTTTCTATTTCAGACAATCAAACATTTAGAAATGATATCCCGCTTATTCTTTTGAAATTAAATGGTGCTATTGTAGATATTCTTGTGAATAAAACTGAAGCTGATAAACAATCTTTCAGGCTCAGTTACCACCTATTGCGTGCTGCAAAAGAGGTGAAATAGTATGCAGTTTTCTTTCAAAAACATATCTATCCGATATAAAATTACCATAATGGTAATGATTTCTTGTACTTTTACTCTAGCCGCAGGTTTTACTATAGCCCTTAGAAATGACATAAACTTACTAAGAAAAGATTTTGAAGACCTAACCAGTACTAAGGCAAAGTTGATTGGCGAATACGCGATTTCATCCCTTTTAAATCATGATAAAGAAGGTTGTGAGAAAATACTAAGAATAGGTACAAATTGTCTAAATTATAGATCTATAGAAGTTTATGACGAAAACGGAGATTTATTTTCTAAACTAGGGGCCATATCAGTAAAGTCCATTCCGTCTCACATAAGGCTTTTAACAGATAGTGTTAATTATGAAGCAAATGAAAATGAGTTAAAACTAAGTCATGTTATTAGGCATAATAATGATGTTTTTGGATACATAACTCTGCATACTTCTACAGAAGTGTTAGAAGAGGAAATAAAGAATGACATAAAGGTTTTGTTTTGGGCTGCTTTTTTTATCATTTTAGTGGGGGGATTCTTGGTTTTTTATGCTCAAAGAACTATTAGCGAGCCTATTTTTAGGTTGACAAACTACCTTAGTTTTGTGGCAGAAAATTCTAATACTTCTAAAACCATACAAGTAAAAAGAACAGACGAAGTGGGTAACATGTACCTAGCTGTAAATAAACTATTGCAAAGTGTTCAGAAAAACGGTAGACAAAGAGATGAGTATTTATCTACTATTGAAAAAAACAATGCTAAACTTGGTAGAACGTTAGATGCTTTTTCTGACGGGCACTGGGAGTATGATTTAAAATTAAACTCTTGGTTTTTTAGTACAGCCTGGCTCGAAACTTTTGGGTATAAAAAATCTAGTTTTGATTTCTCTAATGATTTTGTAGAGAAAATTATCCATCCAGATGATTTAGAAATTTATAAAGAAGCCCTAAATGACCATCTCACGGAGCAAAAAGAATACTTTGATTGTGATTTTAGACTCTTAGGTAAAAAGGGGGGGTATCGTTGGGTTAATTTTAAAGGCCATTGGGTAGAAAAAGAAAATGGACTCATTACAGATATGCTTGGTATTACTGTAGATATTCAGCACAATAAGGAGGAAGAAGAGTCTGTTTTAATTAAGAATGAGCGAAAACTAAATGAAACCAAACTAAAAGCCTTAAGTCATATGGTTTCGGGGATTTCGCACAGTTTAAAAAATTTACTTAGCCCTATATTTGGTTATGCAGATTTTGGTCTTATGACCGTAAATAATAATGAACAACTGAAAAAAGAATTGAAAATCATAAAACAAGCCGCTAAAAATGCAGATCAAATTATAGATGATATGTTATTATTTGCAGGAGCTAATAATTTTTCTTTATGCAGAATAGATCTTATCCCTATCATAACTACGTTATTGGAAAACTGGGAAGACAATAACAAACATATTAACTTTGAGTTAAAAACTACGTTAAACCATGCTACTATCATGGGAGATGAACGTAAGATATTACAGGCAATAGATCATATTTTGAAAAACGCTTATGCTGCCAGTTTTGAGAAAGATTCTGTTTTGATAGAATTGGATTATATTGTGGTTGAAAACGAAAACAAAATTTTCTTTGATGAGATTCCTTTTGGAGAGTATGTTTCTTTAAAAGTGATAGATTTTGGTGAAGGGATTGAGAGAGAGAACTTACAAAAAATTTTTGAACCCTTTTATACAACCAAACCAATTGGTACGGGCGTTGGTTTGGGGTTATCTGTTACAAAAGGAATAATTTCTTCTCATAATGGATATATTATAATAAAAAGTGATATATTTAAAGGGACAATAACACATATACTTTTACCAACTTTATAAAATGACCAACATAGATAAGCATATATTAGTTGTTGATGATGAAGAAATCAACACGGCACTTTTTGATAAAATGATTCGTCATTTAGGTTATAAAGTAACTGTAACAGTAGATAGTCTAAAGGCATTGAAGTTATTTAAAGAATCACCGGATAAGTTTGATTTGATATTAGCAGACCAAACTATGCCAAATTTAACTGGCTCTGAACTTTGCATTGAAGTAAAAAAAATAAATCCTAATATACCCGTTATTATCATAACAGGTACTGCTAATATGGATTTTGATATACTAAGAGAGGCAGGTGTAAAAGAAGTGATTCTTAAACCAGTAAGGCTCAATGCAATAAAAGAATCTTTAGCCAAATATTTAGATTAAGCATGTAAAACTAAACTTTTATAAATATTTTCATACATGGTTACCACCCGCTTTATGTCAAAGTCTTTAGCTCTGTTTAGTGCATTTTTCTTGTAAGTATTTAAAGTATCATCGTCTTTTAAGATTTCTATGGCCGCTTGTACCATAGCATTTATATCTCCAATAGGGCATACCTTCCCAGAAAAGCCATCTATATTTAATTCAGGCAAACCACCAGCGTTAGAAGAGCACACGGGCACTTGACACGCCATTGCTTCTAAGGCGGCTAAACCAAAACTTTCTTTTTCTGAAGGAAGTAAAAATAAATCACTTACAGATAGTACTTCTTCTACAGCACCCATTTTACCTAAGAAACGTACATCATTACAGGTGCCTAATGCTCTGCAAAGCTCTTCGCATTCGCCTCTTTCTGGTCCATCACCTATCATTAATAGTTTACTTGGAATGATTTTATTTATCTCATTGAAAACTCTAATGACTTGGTCTGTATTTTTTACTTTTCTAAAGTTAGAAATATGTATAAGTAGGCGTTCGTTGTCAGGACAAATTGCTTTTTTAAAATGATCTTTTGGTTGTCTAGAGAAATTAGAAAGGTCTATAAAATTGGGTATGTTGTGAATATTTTTAGTTATGTTAAAATTCGCGTGGGTTTCATCTATCAAACTTTTAGATACCGCTGTGACTACATCAGATTCATTTATACTAAATTCTACTACTGGACCAAAACTTCTGTCTTTACCTACTAAAGTAATGTCTGTTCCATGCAAAGTAGTAACTACGGGTATATTTATACCTTTTGTTTTTAGTATCTGTTTTGCCAAATAAGCAGCAGAAGCATGAGGAATTGCATAGTGAACATGCAAAACATCTATTTTCTCATGGATAACTACGTCTACCATTTTGCTGGCCAATGCCAATACATATGGACTCTCCTGAAACAATGGGTAGCTAGCTGTTCTAACCTCATGATAAAATAAATTTTCATTTAAAGTATTTATTCTCTCTGGTTGGCTAGATGATATAAAATGAATTTGGTATCCATGTTCTGACAGATACTTGCCTAACTCTGTAGCTACCACACCGCTTCCTCCGTATGTAGGATAGCAAACAACTCCTATTTTCATTTATTTATTTTTGTTGTAACAATTTATTAAGAGTATTTGTCGTATTAAAATTCAAAATCGATTCATAAATAACATCCTGTATTTTTGAACGGACATCATATTTTAATAAATCATTGTTGCCAGCATCTGGATATACCCTATTAGACAAAAAAACAAACGTGAGGTCGTATGCAGGATCTACCCAAACCATTGTTCCGGTGAATCCGGTATGGCCATAACTTAAATCAGATGCATAATCGCTTGTAGGTCCTTGCCCTTCAGGGCGCATTCTGTCCCAGGTTGCTCCTTTTCTATTTTCACCCTCTAATTGCTTCGAGGTATAATCCCTTATGATTTTGTTATTTAAAATTGTTTGGTCATAATGATTGCCATCGTTAAGAGTCAATTGTAAAATTTGCGCAACATCATAGGCATTGGAAAACAATCCGGCATGTCCAGCTATTCCTCCCATCATTGCGGCACCTTGATCATGTACATAGCCCTGCACCAACTGATTCCTAAAATATGTGTCTTTTTCTGTTGGAGCTATAATAGTTTTTGAAAATTTATTTAAAGGCAAATAACCTAAACTTTGTAGATTTAATTTTTGGTACACATTAGAGTATAAATACTCATCTAAGGTTTGTCCAGTAAGTTTTTCTATAATTTTTAGCATATAGTAATATCCAACATCTGAATATTTGTATGGATATTTACCTTGCTTATTTTTTGGAGATAAAGGGCTTTCATTAGACCATTTATAAATGCTATCTCTTAAATAAACTTTTGCATATAGTTCATTAGCCACTTGAAGAGGGTACTCTTCAGTTTTAGTTTTGCTGTAATAATGAGGCATAGGCGCACCCTTTTGTACAGTTTTAGACCAGTATGGAATAAAAGCCTGCAAACCACTCTGGTGGGCAAGGATCTCTTTTATTACAAGTTCTCCTTTGTTTGTAGAGTCTAGCTCTGGTAAATAGTCTTTTAACTTTTTATTGATATCAAATTTACCTTCTGCATCTAGTCTCATAAGCGCCATACCCGAAGCCAGCACCTTTGTTACCGAAGCCAAATCATATAAGGTAGATGCAGTGACAGTTGATGTTTTTTCGTAAGTAGTAAAGCCATAATTTTTCTCATAAACAATTTTACCTTTCTTTGCAATAAGCACTTGGCAACCAGGGGTAGCCCTTAAATCTATGGCTGCTTTTACTATTGAATCTATTTTGACTAGTGTTTTAGAGTCCATTCCTAAATTTTCTGGAATTTCAAAGCCTAAAACACCTTTCCTTGCCAAATTAATTATACCGTGTCCTTGAGCAAATGCGCCTGTACTTATGGGCAGTATGCCGTCTATATCTTTAGCACCAAAAACAGCTTGTGCCATAGCTTTATGAGCATATGGATGGTTTTCATAAGCGGTAATAAGCTGACTACAAGATTCAAAGTTTTTTAGGCTATAGGCATTTCCAAAATGGCAAGTGACTGTATGTTCTTTGCTGCCAATTTGTTGTATTAATTGCAATAACTGAGGGGTAACACCAAAATTTGATTTAGTGTCGTTGTTAAGCTCATTTACAGAAAATATGACTTCATCATATTTTTTATACTCTGCTAAAATTTGATTTATTGTTGCTGTATTAATAGACGATTTTGGAATTACTTTTTGATCTATTAAATTGTATTTTTCAGCAATATTTGTAAAATTTGGCATATCTGTACCTATTACTAAATGCAAAATTTTCTTATTAAATTTTGGCGAAATAGGGAAATTGGTTGAGGTTTTTACCAAAGTTAGTGCAGAGGCACGTAAATGATAATTCAATGCTTCGTACTCTGGTTTATTTAAGTCTTGGTAAAGATTATTTAAACGTACAAACTGACATTCTTTGATTTTAGACCATTCTTTTGCTTGAAGTATTTTAAGTACATGGTTATTTAAATCTTCTGTTGTTACCTCTCCTTTTATAACTGCTTTTTCTATAGCTAAAATTGCTTTGGGTACATCCATAGGATATAAAAGAACATCATTACCAGCTTTTAAAGCCATTAAATCTGTTTGTCCTGGTGCATCGTAATTAGCAACACCTTTCATATTTAAAGCATCAGTAAATGAGAGCCCTTGAAACCCCATTTCTTTTTTTAAAATAGTAGTAACTGCATTATAGGATAAGGTAGTAGGTTTGTTAATGGTATTGTCTATGGAAGGGATATGAATATGAGCCACCATTACGCTTTTTATGCCTGCATCAAAAACACGTTTAAAAGGATAAAGTTCTATGTCTTTCAACCGAGATAAGTCATGTTTAATAATAGGTAAATCTAAATGAGAGTCGGTGTCTGTATCTCCATGACCAGGGAAGTGTTTTGCATTTGCTAGCACATATTGGTTTTGCATACCATTCATGTATTGTATGGCTCTACTAGAAACTTCTTCTTTGTTTTCGCCAAAGGATCTTGTGCCAATTACAGGATTTAAAGGATTTACATTTACATCTACCACAGGAGCAAAGTTTATTTGCATGCCTATTCTTCGGCTTTGCAAAGCAATTTGTTTACCCATTTCATAGATAAGGGTTTGGTTTCTAATTGCTCCTAATGTCATTTGTCTTGGGTATTTTACAGAACTATCAATTCTCATGGCAAGACCCCATTCTGCATCCATAGCCATAAAAAGAGGTATTTTTGCATTTTTTTGATATTCGTTTGTAAGGTTAGCCTGTCTATTTGGGCCTCCCTGAAAAAAAATAAGTCCTCCAATATGATGATTTTTAATTAAATCCATAATTTCATTCTTATGGTTTAAATCCCTATTAGAGTACGCAGCAACCATAAACAGTTGCCCTATTTTCTCTTTTAATGACATAGAATCTAAAGTGGTTTGAGCCCAAGAAATAGGTTTCTCTTGGTTTAAACCATTTTTGTTTGCCATAACAAATGTTAATCCTAAAAGTAGAAAAACTATTTTTAAGTGTTTGACACCCAATTTCAAAGTATTTTTAGTTAATAATAAAGGCATGCAGATTTTCTAATTCAAACGTTGTCAGTAAAAATACAATAAATTATTGCTGTTTTCAATTTTATCCAGGTTTGACAATAAAAAAAAGCAAGAACCATAAAAAAATCTATTTTTTTTGGTTTGGTATTTAGAAAGTCAGCATCCTTTGTTCTAAACTTTAAAATAAACCTTGATGAGTTTAAGGCTAAAAGACACTAAGGCTTTATTCATTCTTCTGTTAGCTCAGTTAAAAAATTCAATTTATCGTTTGACACCATACATTTTTGCTCTACCTTTGTGAGATTTTCGGAATCAACTTTGATCAAAAGAAAAAATATATAGAATGCCTAAGGATAATAGCATCAAATCAATCTTAATAATCGGTAGTGGTCCAATAGTAATAGGTCAAGCATGTGAATTTGATTACGCAGGTTCTCAAGCTTCACGTTCTTTGAGAGATGAAGGAATAGAGGTAACTCTAATCAACTCAAACCCAGCAACAATAATGACTGATAAGGTCACTGCTGATAACGTTTACCTTAAGCCACTTACCAAAGCTTCAATTATAGAAATCTTAGAAAAGCATAAGATAGATGCTGTATTGCCAACTATGGGTGGGCAAACGGCGCTAAACCTTGCTATAGATTGCGATAAAGCTGGAATTTGGAAAAAATATAATGTACGTATGGTAGGAGTAGACATAGATGCTATAAACCTTACCGAAGACAGAGAGCTTTTCCGTAAAAAAATGATAGAAATTGGAGTAGGAGTTTGCGAAGGCGAAACGGCTACTTCTTTTCTCAAAGGAAAAGAAATAGCTCAGCGTATAGGTTTTCCATTGGTTATACGTCCATCATTTACACTCGGTGGCTCTGGAGGAGGGTTTGTAAATACTCCTGAGGAGTTTGATGCTAAATTAACTTATGGCTTGCATGAAAGCCCTACAAGTGAAGTTCTTATAGAACAAAGCATTGTAGGTTGGAAAGAATATGAATTAGAGCTTTTGAGAGATAGCATTGGTAATGTAATTATCATTTGTTCTATCGAAAATTTTGATCCAATGGGTATACATACAGGAGATTCTATCACTGTTGCTCCCGCTATGACTTTGCCTGATTCTACCTATCAAAGACTAAGAGATCATGCCATTTTAATGATGAACTCTATTGGTAGTTTTGCCGGTGGGTGCAACGTTCAATTTTCTGTAAGCACAGACAATCAAAAAATCATAGGTATAGAAATAAATCCACGAGTTTCTCGCTCATCTGCTTTGGCATCTAAAGCTACTGGATATCCTATTGCAAAAATAGCTGCAAAGTTGGCAATTGGATACAATCTTGATGAGTTAAAAAATCAAATCACAAAAACAACTAGTGCATTTTTTGAGCCTGCTTTAGATTATGTAATTGTAAAAATACCACGTTGGAATTTTGATAAGTTCAAAGGTTCTGACACCTCTCTAGGATTACAAATGAAATCTGTTGGTGAGGTAATGGGCATTGGACGTAACTTTCAAGAAGCGTTACAAAAAGCGTGTCAATCTTTAGAAATTAAAAGAAACGGATTAGGGGCTGATGGAAAAGAACTAACAGACCAAAATGCAATTTTACATAGTTTATCTAACCCTAGTTGGAATAGACTGTGGCATATTCGTGATGCAATGGCAATGGGTATACCCACAAAAACTATTTTTGAAAGGACTAAAATAGACCCTTGGTTTTTGGCTCAGATAGAAGAATTGGTTTCTATAGAAAAAGAAATCTCTAAATTTTCAATTGAAAACTTACCCTATGACTTGCTTGTAGAAGCTAAGCAAAAAGGATTTGCAGATAGACAAGTGGCTCATTTGGTAAAATGTTTAGAAAGTGAAGTTTTTGACAAAAGACATAAACAAGGGATTCAAAGGGTGTACAAATTAGTGGACACTTGTTCTGCGGAATTTGAAGCTAAAACCCCTTATTACTACTCTTGTTTTGATGGAGAAAACGAAAGCATTTCTTCAGATAGAAAAAAAATAGTAGTACTTGGTTCTGGTCCAAACAGAATTGGTCAAGGTATAGAGTTTGATTATAGTTGCGTGCATGGTATATTGGCGGCCAAGGAATTAGGCTATGAAACAATCATGATCAATTGTAATCCAGAGACTGTAAGTACTGATTTTGATGTTGCGGATAAGTTGTACTTTGAGCCAGTGTTTTGGGAGCATATTTATGACATAATACTTCATGAAAAACCAGTTGGGGTAATTGTTCAGCTTGGTGGGCAAACAGCTTTAAAACTTGCCGAAAAGTTAGAGAAATACGGGATTAAAATTTTAGGTACAAGCTACAGGGCTTTGGATTTGGCAGAAGACAGAGGACGTTTTTCTGATTTATTGAAAGAAATAGACATTCCTTATCCACCATATGGTGCAGTAGAAACCGCTGAAGAGGCGCTAGTGGTAGCTAAAACAATTGGTTTCCCAATGCTTGTAAGACCCTCTTATGTGTTGGGTGGTCAAGGCATGAAAATTGTTATTAATGAAAAAGAGCTGGAAGAGCATGTAGTAAATATTTTTAAAGACATACCTGGCAACAAAGTTCTTTTAGACCATTTCTTATCCGGTGCTATAGAAGCAGAAGCAGATGCTATTTGCGATGGAGAAAATGTATATATCATTGGCATAATGCAACATATAGAACCAGCAGGTATACATTCTGGAGATTCTTATGCAGTTTTGCCTCCGTATAATTTAGGAGCATTGATTATTAGGACAATAGAAGAGTACACCAAAAAAATAGCTATTTCGCTAGAAACAGTTGGGCTTTTGAATATTCAATTTGCAATTAAAGATGACATTGTTTATATCATAGAGGCAAATCCAAGAGCGTCTAGAACTGTGCCTTTTATTTGTAAAGCGTATGACGAGCCTTATGTAAATTATGCTACTAAAGTAATGTTGGGAGACAAAAAAGTAACGGACTTTAATTTTAACCCTACAAAAAAAGGATACGCTATAAAGATTCCAGTTTTCTCATTTAATAAATTTCCTAATGTAAATAAGGAATTGGGTCCTGAAATGAAAAGTACTGGTGAAGCTATTCAGTTTATAGATGACCTTACAGACGATTTCTTTTTAGAGATTTACAAAAAAAGAAACCTTTATTTAAGCAAATAAGGTGTTAAAAACAATTTTATATATCATCATTATCCTCTGGCTTTTACGAAAAGTTGGAGGATTTATGCTTAAAAGTTGGGTGGTAAAATCTGTGAATCAGCAGCAAAAACGTGCCCAAAACTATCAAGAAGAAAAGCAATACCAAAAACAGAGAACAGGAGACGTTTTTATCACCAAAAATCAGTCAAGTAAAGACGTTAAATCTGACAAGATTGGTGGAGAATACGTAGATTTTGAAGAGGTTAAGTAATGTATTTTAAGGTAATTTTTTATCAGCATCACATATAAATTTCATAAAATGATTTATAAGCTGTAAATACAAATAGTATTGTTTTTTTTTATCAAGAAAATCCTTAAAGTGAGTCTGCTAAAAAGCAGCTTTGTAAGTTATAGCAATTTGGCATAAGGCCCTAGTTTACTTCTTGAGTTAGGGAACGTTTTTAAAAAAAAACTTCAAAAACGCTAAAAATAACAGAATTGAGACGTAGAGGTTAAAAAAAAACGAGACTCAAAGACTGTAATAGATTTTTTTAGGTAATTTTTCAAAAATGATTATTTTTTAGTTGTAAACACATTTGTATAAAATAGTGTACCTTTAATTGTAAAAGAAACCTAACCATCATTTTATTTAAAACCAAAATATTGAAAAACTTTATTTTTAGAATCTCTTTAATAGAATACATTCAATTTTTCTGGTGACAAAAATGCTATATACTTGTTACATTATAAAAAAGGTTTTATTGGAAAAAAACATCTTATTCCTTACCTTAGAACAATCTTAAAATAGTAAAAATGAGCGAGCAAGAAGAAAAATTAAAAGCACTTAAACTTACCTTAGAAAAACTAGACAAAACCTATGGAAAAGGGACAGTTATGAGACTTTCTGACGAAAGTATTGTAGATATTCCTGCCATAAGCACAGGCTCTTTGGGTTTAGATATTGCACTAGGTATTGGTGGTATACCAAGAGGCAGAGTGATAGAGATTTACGGTCCAGAATCTTCTGGAAAAACAACTCTTTCTATGCACTGTATTGCAGAAGCTCAAAAAAATGGAGGTCTTGCAGCATTTATAGATGCTGAGCATGCTTTTGATAAGAACTATGCTGAAAAACTAGGAATAGACACTGAAAATTTATTGATATCGCAGCCAGACAACGGAGAACAAGCTTTAGAAATTGCAGAGCAACTTATACGTTCTGGAGCTATAGATATTATTGTTATAGATTCTGTTGCGGCGCTTACTCCTAAAGCAGAGCTAGAAGGTGATATGGGAGATAGCCGTATGGGTTTGCAGGCTAGACTAATGTCTCAGGCTTTGCGTAAGCTTACAGGAGCTATTAATAAAACAGGGTGCTCGTGTATTTTCATAAATCAGCTTAGAGAAAAAATAGGTGTTATGTTTGGCAATCCAGAGACTACCACTGGTGGAAATGCCTTGAAATTCTATGCTTCTGTACGTTTAGACATCCGTAGAAATGCACAAATAAAAGATGGCGAAAACGTAATTGGAAACCGCACAAAAGTTAAGGTTGTAAAAAATAAAGTTGCCCCCCCTTTTAAAGTGGTAGAGTTTGATATTATGTACGGCTTAGGCATTTCTAAATCTGGAGAGGTTTTGGATTTAGGAGTAGAGCTAGAAATTATAGATAAAGCGGGCTCTTGGTTTTCTTATATGGGCAATAAATTAGGACAAGGTAGAGATACCGTAAAACAACTAATAGAAGATAATCCAGAATTGATGGCTGAAATGGAGGCTAAAATTCGAGAGAAAATAAACAATCCAGATCCAATTGAGCCTAAGAAAAAAAAGGAATCTTAAAATACTAAAAAGAACGCTCTTTAGTTTAGTTACAGAGCGTTCTTTAATATAAGGTATACAGGTATAATCGATAACTACCTATGGATTAGATGCAAAAAAAAGTAGCGATTTATAGGAATAATGACTTTTTAAGGCTTTATAAATAGTAAACTATTTCTTTTTACAACAATTATCTAAAGAAGTCAATTATACTTTGCCAAAATGATTTCTGAACTTTTGGAGTGTTTTCTTTTTCCTTAAGTCTTTGGCGTTTTTCTCTGTTGTTCTTTTTCTTTAGGTCTTCTGGAGATATAGGTTTTTCTTGAGGCAAGGATTTGAGCTTACCCTTTTTCTTGCTTTTCTTTTTTTCCTTTGTTAATTCTTGAGCAGCTACTTTTTCTTTTTGTTCTTGTATTCTTTGTAACTTAAGTTTAGTAGCTATTTCTGCTTTCAGTAGCTCCTCTTTTATTTTTTCACCTTCTACTTTTGCTCTTTTTGTAGGGTGTACGCCGTCTATGGTTTTACCTGCGTTTTGTTTTAATTTTATTTCTTGGTCTTTTACTTTACGAAGCTCTTCTTTTTTTGTGCGTTTAGGGTCTTCTGGCAATTCTATTTTGCCAAGAACCTGTAATCCTTCTAGTTTTACAAATTTAGCTTTCAATATGCCACTTTCATCTAACATAGATGCTTCAGCTTCTATTTCGCTTATGATTTCTCCAGACTCTACTAATTTTTGAACCTCATCCGCAGGTAAAACAATTACTTTTTCACCCTCTTCTAAAATTTGAGTATGGTCTTTTGTTGTTTCCGAAGATGTTGTTTTCTCTTCTATATTAGATTCTGAAATTGGTTTTCCCTCAATCTCTAAAATTATCTTTTCTTCAGAATGAGCAATTATTAATTTTTCCTCATCTAATGAAGGTGAGATTGTTGTTTCTTCAAATATAGGCTCTAAGGCTAAATTTTCTTGAATATTATGGGTATTTGTGTTTTCTAATATTGAAATAACTTCTAAATTAATTGGTTCAGAGGGTAATTTAATGTCCTCTAAACTTTTATTACCAACTTCAGTATTAAAAAAAACGGGTTTTATAAATTCTTTATTTAATAGGTCTATACTTACATCATCTAATTTAAAATTTGGATGGTCTTCTATTTCTATGCCATTTTTAGCTAAAAATTTTACAGCCTTAGTTGTCTCTATATCTAAATGTCTTATTAACTGACCTAAACGCATACCTTAATTTACTAAACCTTGTGTTTTACAAATATAGTGTGTAAGTAAGTTACTTAAAAAGAAAATCCACATTAAAAGATTCTTTATCCCAAAAAAAATAGACAATCAAACTAAGAATTAACGTTATTTAAGTTTACAATGATGGGACATTGTTTGTTTTTTTAGGAGTCCTTCTTTGAATACTGTTGGCTAGCCTCATCCCTCTTTTTTCGCCATATTCTTCATATGATTTTCTTGCAAGCACTATAGCAGAGTCAGTATTCTCGAAACTATCTTGTGCCAATGCTTGGTTATAAAGTGCTCTACCTTTTATTTTTTTATTTTCAGAGTCTTCGTTTTTCCAAACCTCATTTGCTTCTGTTATATTTTTGGTATTTACCATTCTGCTGGCTTTTATTAATTTGTCAGATCCCTTGCAATAGTAGTATTCAGCGTTCATTACTTTTCTTATGAACAATTCTTTGGCATATTCCTGAGAAATAATTCTGCTTCTATTTAAAACTTCAGCTTCTCTGTTTTTTATTGCTAGGTAAGCCGCTAAAATAGATTGCCCGGTTCCAGAACTGCTTACATTGTCAGATACTGTGTATTCGTCTATTATTTTTTTTGTATTGGGGTCGTAAATTCTCCAAAAACCATCCATTTTTGTATTTACGTTTATTGTGTATTTGAGTGTATTTATTGTGCTGCCACCGGGCAGTGTAGTTACACTAGGGGTTGCGCTGTGTGTAAAGCTAGATTCAGTATCAAAAAATTCTAGAACCATCAGTAAATCTACTTTGTTTTTTGTGCAAATCTCATTTACTTTTTCCCATGTTAATGCCTCTGGCCTTTGGCTGAGTGCTGTACTTTTATAAAGTGTAGAATCTATTAATTTGCAATTAAAATTGTTTCTTGCAAAATGGTTAGACATTTCATAAATGCTAGTATTAGATGCTTTTTTGTCTATGCCAAATCCTTCCTGAGATAGTAATTCTTCTAATTTATCTGCTTTCTTTATATTTTCGTTTGGAATGCTTCTATTTATTAATCCAATACTTTTTGCGGTTTTAGGAAGTTCTACTCTTGGAGCTAAATTTATTTCGTATTGAAATCTTTTAACGTTTGAACAAGAATAAATTAATATTGATTGTAATAGCAATAGTGTAAAATGAGTTAGTTTTTTATTTTGAATCATACCAATAGAATTCTTTACTGAATTTAATATTATTTAAGTCTTCGTGCCATACACTAAATTCTTGATCTGGTACTATAAACAAAATTAGTATAGTAAATACCATACCAAATATGAGTGGTATAAAGTATTTTTTTTTAAGTTTTAAATTAAAGATGTACCTAACAATAAACCAGTATACAAAGCTAAACACCATAAAGTAAAAAAATGCGTCTAAGACAGTAGGTACAATGTATAATTCTTTTTGTAAGTGGTCTGACCAAAGTAAATATTTGCCATTTATTATGGGAAAACCAAAATAATGAAATTTATTTCCTGAATTTTGAATTATTGGTTGGTAATGTACCGTAATTATGTTGTAAGTAACACAGATTATAGCTAATGTAATTAGGAAGAAATATTCTAACCAGTTTAATAGGTCAAAAAAATTAATTTTTTTATTCATTTTTCAAAAGTAAAAAATAATGCCTAGAAAAACCATTTTCTAGGCATTCATTATTTTATTAACAAAATTGATTGTAAACCTCTTGCAGATGTCCTGCAATCATATCTGCAGATCTACCTTCTATGTGGTGTCTTTCAACAAAGTGAACTAACTCACCGTCTTTAAATAAAGCTACAGCAGGTGAAGATGGAGGGTAGGGAAGAGCAAGCTCCCTCACTTTATTTACTGCTTCTATGTGTACCCCTGCAAATGCAGTTAGTAAATGTTCTGGTTTTTTCTCGCCAGATAAAGATGCCAATACTCCAGGTCTTGCTGTTCCAGCAGCACAGCCACATACTGAGTTAATAAGCACCAAAGTAGTGCCTTGTTGTTGTATTCCGCTTTCAGCTTCTTGTGCTGACATAAGCTCTGTAAATCCTTGAGATGTCATCTGAGCTCTCATAGGTGCCGTTATTTGATCTGGGTACATAGTATGTTTATTTAATAATTAATTTTCCTTTTATACTGATTTAAGACTTTTATTTTAGTCTTTAATTATTGTGGATTGTTTTAGTTTTTTAAATGTAAGCAACATTTTGCCTATTTTTTTTATAAAAGCCCTAATTCAAGCTTTGCAGCATCAGACATCATGTCTTGATGGTATGGAGGTTCCCATGTAATAATTACTTTACAATCATTTACTTCTGGCAATTCCTTTACCTTGTTTTCTATTTCGCTAGGTATTTGTTCTGCAGATGGGCAAGATGGAGAGGTAAGCGTCATAATAATCTCAACATTGTTGATAGGCATTATATTTACTTCATAGATTAACCCTAACTCAAATACATCTACGGGTATTTCTGGATCATACACTTGTTTAATTGCTTGTATGGCTTTTAGCTTTAGGTCTTCGGCATCTGTAAATGTTCCCATATTTTTATTTTTTTCTATTAAGCGTTTAGTGCTATAGCGTAAAATTTCATTTGTTTTATCATAGACACTAATCCATTAGATCTTGTTGGGGATAAATGTTGGGACATCCCTATTTTGTCCATAAAATAAAGGTTTGCATTAATAATGTCTTTTGGTGTTTGATTAGACAATACCTTAAGCAACATGACCACCAAACCTTTTACTATTATTGCATCGCTGTCTGCTCTAAACTCTAAAATCCCTGCATTATTTTTGCTGCAAATTAGCCACACATTGGATTGGCATCCTTTGATTATATTCTCTTGTATTTTATACTTTTCTTCTATAGTACCAAGTTTTTTTCCTAGTTCTATGATGTAGGCATATTTATCTGTCCAATCATCAAACAATTCAAAGTCAGCTATAAGTTCGTCTTGTATTTCGTTTATTGTCATTTTTATTGCTTTCAATGTGTAGTACTACTTACCTTAACATTGCCAATACTTTATTCAGAGATTCTATAAAGTAATCTATTTCTTCTTCTGTGTTGTAAACAGCAAATGAGGCTCTAGTGGTTCCCAGAATCTCAAATCTTTTCATTAGAGGTTGTGTACAGTGGTGTCCTGTTCTTACAGCAATGCCAAAATTATCTAGCAAAATTGCTAAGTCTTGGTGATGAACGCCATCAATAACAAAAGAAATCACACTGGCTTTGTTGGCTGCGGTCCCATAAATTTTTAGTCCCTCTATGGCTCTTAATTTGTTTGTAGCGTAAGAAAGCAGGTAGTTCTCGTGCTTTGCTGCTTTTTCTAAACCTATTTCTTGAAGAAACTCTATGGCAAATTTTGTGGCAATTACATCTGCAATGTTAGGTGTTCCAGCCTCAAATTTGTAAGGCAATTCATTATAGGTGGTTTTTTCAAATGTCACTTCTGCAATCATTTCGCCTCCACCTTGATAAGGAGGCATAGCTTCTAACAGTTCTTTTTTGCCATATAAAACTCCAACACCCGTAGGCCCATACAATTTGTGGGCAGAAAATGCTAAGAAATCACAATCCATTGCTTGTACATCTATTGCTATGTGCGCACATGCTTGAGCAGCATCTATCAGTACTTTGGCACCTACATGATGAGCTTTCTCTATGATCTCGTGTACTGGATTTATAGTGCCCAATGCATTAGATACAAAAGTCACAGCTACTAATTTTGTTTTTGTATTTAGTAATTTTTCAAAAGATACTAAATCCAGCTCTCCTTTATCATTTATAGGTATAACTTTTAGGATAGCCCCTTTTCTTTCACAGGCCATTTGCCAAGGAACTATATTGCTATGATGTTCAAGGGTAGATATAATAATTTCATCTCCTTGTTTTATGTATTTTTCTGTAAATGAATTGGCTACTAAGTTTATAGAATCTGTGGTTCCTTTTGTGATAATTATTTCTCTTGTTTCTTTAGCATTTAAAAATTGAGCAATAGATGTCCTTGTTTCTTCATAAGCTGCAGTAGCTATTTCAGCAAGGTGATGTATGCCTCTATGTATGTTTGCATTTTGAGCACTGTAATAGGTATTCAAAGCATCCAATACTCTTTTTGGTTTTTGAGTTGTTGCAGCATTATCAAAATAAACCAATTTCTTACCTTTTACTTGAGTATCTAAAATTGGAAATTGTGCTCTTATTTTCTCTAAATCTATCATTTACAGTGGGTTAATCATTGTCTAATCGTTCGGAAACTAAATGTCTAATATAGTTTGCAAATGGCTCGAAACTAATTTTATCTGCCACTTCTTGAGCAAAAGATTCTAACAGAAGTGCTTTTGCTTTTTGTATACCAATGCCTCTAGCTTGTAAATAAAATAAAGCTTCTTTGTCTATTTGTCCTATGGTGCAGCCATGAGAGCATTTTACATCATCTGCCCAAATTTCTAATTGTGGTTTGGTGTTGATGATTGCATTATCGCTTAGCAGTATATTGTTATTTGCTTGAAAGGCATTCGTTTTTTGAGCATCTTTTCTTACAAATATTTTACCATTAAACACTCCTCTAGAGGTATCATCCATAATGCCTTTGTACAATTCGTTTGAGTTGCAATTTGGGTATTTATGATCTGCTACAGTATGGTTGTCTATATGTGTTTTGCCTTGGATTAAGTACAAGCTAGAAAAATTACTTTCAATATGCTCATTGTTCAAGATTATATCTAAGTTGTTCCTAATTAAATCACCAGAGAGAGAAATGGTTACAACATCTACTACTGAGCCTGACTCTTGAATAATTTTTGTATTGTTTATCTGAGAAGCTTGGCTGTGGTCGTTTTGTAAGATGTTGTATTTTAGACGCGCATTTTTGTCTACATATACTTCTGTTACTAAATTAGATAGAGTGGCTAAATCACCTTGACTTTCAGTATATGTGATAATGTTAGCTTCAGCATTTTCTTCTATTTCTACAATTATTCTACTATATGCGGCAACGGAAACATCGTTTGCACCTAATAATTGAGCAATTACAATTGGTTTATCAATTGTGTTCCCTTTTTTAATTTTTAGGTAAATACCGCCTTGAAGCAAAGCTGTATTCAAATCTATCATTGCGTTGGCATCTTTAGCAAATGCACGGTTAAAAACGTTTTGAACAAAATGATTGTCTTGAAGTTTATCTTTCAAATCACCTATTTCTAGAGAATCGTCAGATAACAAAACACTCTTTTCTTTGTTTATTGTGCCATTTTCTAGAACAATTCTATACTGCTCGAAATCAGTTAATAAGTCAGATTTATCCAGCTCTTTAGTGCAAAAAGAATATTCTTTATTGAATACTTTGCTTAAGTTGGTAAACTTCCATTCCTCATCTTTGGTTGTTGGAATGCCTTTTTGTTTAAATTCTTTTTTCGCTTCTTTTTGAATGTGAAGTGTTTCTACACTCAGTGCTTCTGAAGCTAGTATATCATTTATAATTGAGTCTTTGTAAGCCATTTTTATTTTTTTAGCTTTGTTTGCTGTAAGGCATTCTTTTTGAGAATCTAGATTTTGGTACTTTGTTTTGTGAAGGTCACTTTACAAAAGTTATATGCTTGTTGCCAATTCTTCTTTGATCCAATCGTATCCTTTTTCTTCTAGCTCTAAAGCCAATTCTTTAGTGCCTGATTTCACTATTTTACCGTCAAATAATACATGTACAAAGTCTGGGATTATGTAATCTAGTAATCTTTGGTAATGTGTAATTACAATAAATGCCTTATCAGGGTTTTTGTATGTATTCACACCATTTGCAACTATTCTTAAAGCATCTATATCTAATCCAGAATCTGTCTCATCTAGCACACAAAGTTTAGGTTCTAACATAGCCATCTGGAAGATTTCATTTCTCTTTTTCTCACCGCCAGAAAATCCTTCGTTCAATGCTCTTTTTAATAATGAATCTGGCATTTCTACCAATTTCATCTTTTCTTTCATTGTTTTTATGAATTGTGCAGCATCTAATTCGTCTAAACCTCTATGTTTTCTCACTTCGTTTACGGCAGTTTTTAGAAAGCTTGTTGTGTTTACGCCGGGTATCTCTATTGGGTATTGAAAAGCTAAAAACAATCCTTCTCTGGCTCTTTCTTCTGGTGCCAATGCCAATAAATCTACCCCGTCAAAGTCTATAGAGCCTTCTGTAACTTCAAAATTTTCTCTACCTGCTAGTACAGATGCTAAAGTGCTTTTTCCCGCTCCATTTGGACCCATGATAGCGTGTATTTCACCTGGTTTTACTACAAGGTTTAATCCTTTTAGAATTTCTTTCTCTTCTACTCGTGCGTGTAAGTTGCTTATATTTAACATGATATATTTTACTATATATAAATTTATTATACTTTTTTTTGACGGTTGTGCTTTATCCTACGCTTCCTTCTAAGGATATAGCTAGTAGCTTTTGTGCTTCCACTGCAAATTCCATTGGTAATTTGTTTAAAACTTCTTTTGAAAATCCATTAACAATAAGTTCAACTGCTTTTTCTGCGCTCAAACCTCTTTGCTGGCAATAAAATATTTGGTCTTCACCTATTTTGGAAGTTGTTGCTTCGTGTTCTACTCTAGCACTTTTGTTCTCTATGTTTATGTATGGAAAAGTATGTGCACCACAAGCATCTGTCATGAGTAAGGAATCACATTGAGAAAAATTTCTAGCATTATCTGCTCGCTTCATTACTTTTACCTCTCCTCTGTAGCTGTTATGGCTTTTTCCAGCAGATATTCCTTTGCTTACAATTCTACTGGTAGTGTTTTTACCTATATGAATCATTTTTGTGCCTGTATCTGCTTGTTGGTAATTGTTTGTAACTGCTACAGAATAAAATTCTCCAATACTATTATCGCCTTTTAATATTACACTAGGGTACTTCCACGTCACTGCTGAGCCTGTCTCTACTTGTGTCCAAGAAATTTTAGACCCACTGCCTTCGCATATACCTCTTTTGGTAACGAAATTAAATATGCCACCTTTTCCGTCTTTGTCTCCTGGATACCAGTTTTGTACTGTTGAGTATTTTACATCTGCGTTTTTGTGCGCAATAATTTCTACAACGGCAGCATGCAACTGATTTTCGTCTCTTTGAGGTGCGGTACAGCCCTCTAAATAGCTTACAGTACTGTCTTCGTCTGCTATGATTAGTGTTCGTTCAAATTGTCCTGTGCCGGCAGCATTTATTCTAAAATAAGTAGACAATTCCATAGGGCATTTTACTCCCTTTGGAATGTAACAAAAAGAACCATCTGTGAAAACAGCACAATTTAATGCTGCATAAAAGTTGTCTTGTACAGGCACTACTGATCCCATGTATTTCCTTACCAATTCAGGATGTTCTTGTATAGCTTCGCCCATAGAACAAAAAATAATTCCAAGTTCACCAAGTTTTTCTTTAAAAGTGGTAGTTACAGAGACGCTGTCAAAAACAACATCTACAGCCACTCCAGTGAGCCTTTTTTGTTCGTCTAGTTTTATTCCTAGTTTTTTAAATGTTTCTAAAAGTTCAGGGTCCACTTCGTCTAAGCTATCCAGTTTTTTTGTCTGTTTGGGAGCGCTGTAGTAAATGATTTCTTGAAAATCTGGCTTTTCATAATGTACATTTGCCCACTCTGGCTCTTTCATGGTCAACCATTTAGCGTATGCACTTAATCGCCATTCTAGCAACCACAAAGGCTCATTTTTTTTTGAAGAGATCATACGTATCACATCTTCGTTTAGCCCTTTAGGGGCTTCGTCTGTTTCCACATTGGATGTAAATCCATACTTATATTCAGAGCCTGTTATTTCGGCTAAGAGTTCGTTTTCATCTTGTTCTTTCATGAGAAGGAGCCGTTTTCACTGCGTTTTCAGATTTTTTTTATGATGATTTTAATCTTATTTAGATTAATTCTACAAACTTAATAAAATCACTACATATAGTGATATAAAAAGTGGTTTAATATTTAAAAATAATAATGAATAGCTATTTTTTGCTTGATATTGTTTCATAAAAAGAACAATTAATCGTACTACATTGGTTGATATGAATAATATTCGGTCTAAATTTGAGCAAAAATAAGAAGTATGCTGAATGTTTTATTAATCATTTGTATTAGTATTTGCTTGGGGTTTATTATTACGCTGGGTAGAAAAAGGTTGTTTAAAAAGAAAAATTATTATGCGGCACCAAACACTACAAGAGGGTTTGCATTATTGGCAGATTTTATAGTTCTTAACAGTCTTAACTTTGTATTTATTTTATCAAAGTTTTTTTTAGATCTATCTTATAGACCAGAATTTCAAAAGTTTGCAGAGCATGTTTTTCATAATGGTGGAGACGGTTTAGGGGAGTGGTTTGCCAAAACTCAGTTGTTGCTTATTCTTTTTTATATACCTTATAGCCTTATTACAGAGTTATCTCCATTAAAAGCTACGCTTATGTCTAGGTTTTTTGGATTGAGTGTAGAAATAGAAGATGGGCACAACAAGTTTATATCTATTTTTATCAGAAATATGATCAAGCCCATCTCAATAATTTTCTTCCCAATATTTATGTTTTTTTCTTATTTTAATCCAGAAAGAAAATGGGTGCATGATTTAATTTCTAATTCTAAGGTTTTAAGAGAGGCATAAAAAAAAAGCGTTCTGAGCTATTTCAGAACGCTTTTTTTATGTGTATGGTTAGTAAATTAAAATAGTTTCTGAAGAGTTCTATAGATTATTTGTGTCTATATTCTTTGGTTTACAACCTACAAAACCATAAAACGCTATATAAACGTAACATAACAATGGAACTATAAATGAAATTTGTAGAGATCCAGTTTGGTCTTCTAAATACCCTTGGCCCAATGGTATAATTCCACCACCAACAATAGCCATCACAAGTAATGAAGCGCCTTGAGCTGTATCTATACCTAATCCTTTTATGGCTAGAGTAAAAATGGTTGGGAACATAATAGAATTGAACAAACCAATTACCAAAATGCTCCACATAGCCGTAATACCGCTTCCAGTAATTACAAAAAGTAACAGAGCGCAAACAATTAGAGCAAAAATTCCTAAAGTAGCTCCTGGTTTTTTCTTACCTACTAAGAAAGCAATGATATTTGCTAATACAACTCCAATAAATATGAAAGCTGAGTAGAAATCCCAAGTGTGTACTGCACCTCCCTCACAAGGTTTTATGAATGAACTTAGTATAATTTCTTTGTTGGTTAAGAAAATAGCTAGTATTATTC
>JAYVIQ010000067.1:0-25643 GCA_043770215.1 Cytophagales bacterium
TAAGCCATTAAGGAATTAGTGGTAAGGAACAAGTAACGAAACTAATAAATTGTTTTAAATACTCAAGGCTCTAGGCTAGATGCTAGAGGCAAAGAGCTAAAAGCTTAATAAAAATGAAAGACGTATATATTGTATCAGCATTTAGATCTGCCGTAGGTAAAGCACCCAGAGGAGTGTTTCGTTTTATGAGACCAGATGATTTGGCAGCAAAAGTAATCCAGCATATGATGGGTACTATGCCGCAAATAGACAAAGATTCTATTGACGATGTAATTGTAGGGAATGCAACACCCGAAGCAGAACAAGGGCTAAACATAGGTAGAATGATTTCCTTAATGGGACTTAATTCTATCAAAGTTGCAGGCATGACCGTAAACAGGTACTGCTCATCTGGCTTAGAAACTATAGCTATTGCAGATGCAAAAATAAAAGCAGGTATGGCAGACATCATCATTGCAGGAGGTGTAGAGTGCATGAGTCCAATACCTTTTGGCGGATGGAAGATTGTACCAAATGCAGATGTAGCCAGAGAAAATGGCGAGTATTATTGGGGTATGGGCTTAACGGCAGAAGCAGTAGCAGAGCAATTTAAAATCTCTAGAGAAGATCAAGACGTGTTTTCTTACAAATCCCATATAAAAGCCATAGAAGGAATTAAAAACGGAAACCTTAAAGATGGAGTAGTACCTATAGAAGTTGAAGAAATTTTCTTGGATAAAAACGAGAAAAAGAAAAGCAAAAAAACTATTGTTGATACAGACGAAGGTCCAAGAGCAGATACAAATGTAGTTTCTTTATCTAAACTTAGGCCGGTGTTTGCAAATGGAGGCTCTGTTACGGCAGGTAACTCATCTCAAACTTCAGATGGTGCAGCATTTGTAATGCTCATGTCTGGCCAGAAAATGAAAGAACTAGGTCTTACGCCTATTGCTAGATTAGTGAGTTATGCAGTTGCAGGTGTAGAGCCAAGGATTATGGGGATAGGCCCTGTAGATGCCATTCCAAAAGCATTGAAACAAGCAGGTTTAACGCTAAATGATATTCAACAAATAGAATTAAACGAAGCTTTTGCAGCTCAAAGTTTAGCGGTTATAAGAGAATTGGGCTTAAACCAAGAGATTATTAATCCAAATGGTGGCGCAATTGCATTGGGTCATCCACTAGGTTGCACAGGTGCAAAACTTTCTGTGCAACTTTTTAACGAAATGAAACGTAGAAACCATAAATACGGAATGGTAAGTATGTGCGTAGGAACAGGGCAAGGGGCTGCTGGGATATTTGAACTTCTTTGATTTTAGTAGTAAGTAACAAGTAGTAAGTAATAAGTAACAAGTAGTAAGTAACATGTAGTAACTAACAAGTAGTAAGTAACAAGTATTAAGTAATAAGATTAAAAGGTGTATATGCATAATTATAAATAACTACTAGTATGGCAAAAAGCTAGAATTCTTACTAAAGAAATATACGTGCTTACTGCTTTATATCCACCAGACGAGAGGTTTGGATTGATTTCACAAATGAGAAGATCTGCTGTTTCTATTCCGTCTAACATTGCAGAAGGTGCAGGGAGAAGAACAGAAAAGGATTTTGCTCGCTTTATTACCATTGCAAATGGGTCTGCATATGAGCTAGAAACACAAATATGGTTATCAAAAGATTTAGAGTTTATAGGTGATAATAAGAGTGAAAGTGCACTAAAAAAAAGTTGTAGAAATACAAAAGATGCTTTACGCATTTAGAGAAAAATTATTGAAATAACATGTAAGGGTTTAAATAGATGCTATTTTGGTAGCGAGTAAAAAGTCTTAAGACTGGGTACTTACTACTTCATACTAAAAACAAAATAAAATGAAAAAGGGCGGAGAATTCTTAATTAAAGAAACATCATACAAAGAAGTATTTATACCAGAAGAGTGGACTGAAGAACAACAAATGATGGCACAAAGTTGTGTAGATTTTTTAAATTCTGATATCGAGCCAAATCTAGAACGCATAGACAAAATGGAAGAGGGATTGATGCCTTCTTTGCTAGAAAAAGCTGGTGAATTGGGCTTACTTTCTATTTCTATACCAGAGTCTTATGGCGGTTTCGGTGGCGATTTTAACACCTCTTTGTACATACAAGAAAAATTAGGTGCGGGCTATTCTTTTGCTGTAGCTTTAGCGGCGCATACAGGCATAGGTACATTGCCAATTTTATATTTTGGAAACGAAGAACAAAAAGCAAAATATTTACCAAAACTATCTACTGGCGAGTGGAAAGCGAGTTATTGCCTTACAGAGCCAGGTTCTGGATCAGATGCATTGGCAGCAAAAACAAAAGCTATACTTACAGAAGACGGAAAATTTTATAGTCTTACAGGTCAAAAAATGTGGATTACAAATGCCGGTTTTGCAGATGTGTTTATAGTATTTGCTCAGGTAGAGGGTGATAAATTTACAGGATTTATAGTAGAAAAAGGTCAGGAAGGATTGTCTTTAGGTTTAGAAGAGCACAAAATGGGAATTAAAGGTTCTTCTACCCGCCAAGTATTTTTAAGCGAAGTAAAAGTGCCTTTGTCAAATGTGTTAGGAGAAATAGGAAAAGGACATTTAATAGCCTTTAACATCTTAAATGTAGGGCGTATAAAACTTGGCGCAGCTGCTTTAGGGGCTTCTAAAAATACAGTGAAGTTGGCTGTTAAATATGCCAATGAACGCCAACAATTTCAGATGTCAATCTCTAAATTTGGAGCCATAAAATACAAATTGGCAGAGCAAGCAATAAGAATCTATGCTTCTGAAAGTGCTATTTTTAGAGCTGGAGCAGAGATTGGAGAAATGGAGCATAGAGCTTTGGCAGATGGAAAACCGTTTGCCAGTGCAGTACTAGACGCAGCGCAAGAGTATGCTATAGAGTGTGCCTTGCTAAAGGTATCTTGCTCAGAAACGTTGGATTACGTAGTAGATGAAGGCGTTCAAATCTATGGAGGGTATGGTTTCTCAGCAGATTTCCCAATGGATAGATCTTACAGAGATTCTCGTATCAATAGAATATTTGAAGGTACAAACGAAATCAATCGTTTACTTATGCTAGACATGTACCTAAAACGTGCCATGAAAGGCGAAATAAATTTGATGCCCGCAGCTATGGAAGTTCAGAAAGAACTGATGGGTATTCCAGAATTTGGTGAGCCAGACACTACGCCATTTGCAGCAGAGAAAAAAGTAATTATAAATCTTAAAAAAGCAATCTTAATGTGTGCAGGTGCAGCAGCTCAGAAGTTCATGCAAAAACTAGCGCACGAGCAAGAGATAATTATGAATATCTCTGATATGCTTATTCAAGTATATGAAGCAGAAAGCGCATTACTTAGAGCAGAAAAACTAACTGCTATGGGAAACAAACAAGCCGATTTAAAAACCAAAATGGCCCAAGTTTATTTGTTTGATGCAGTAGACAAAGTAAACAAAGCAGGCAAAGATGCTGTATGCTCCTTTGCAGAAGGTGACGAACTAAAAATGATGTTGCTAGGAATAAAACGTTTTACAAAAGTAGAACCGGTAAATGTAAAAAATCTTAGACGAGAAATTGCAGATGCCATGATAACGGCAAATGATTATATTTACTAATAGACCTTCACAATAACTTACATGCATTAACTAGGTTACCTTTAGTGACCTAGTTAGTTGGTTTATAAAATATTTTTTTATCAGTAAGCTAATTTGAAAAAGATTTCATTTTTTTCATGACATCTAGACTAAACTTTTAATGGTATATTTGAGGAAATATTTTAAAAAATGACTTCTAAAAAAGGAATAGAAAAATCTGCTAAAAATGTAATTAGCTTAATATTTATTGTTAATGAAATCATTTTTTAACTTTACGCAACACATGGAAATAGACAAAGAGTTTAAAGAAGCGTTAAGTCATTTGACAGCTAAAGAAAAAGATAAGTTGGTTCTAAGATTGCTTAGAAAAGACAAGGTTTTGGCAGAGCGTTTGTTTTTTGAGCTTGTGAGTGGGCTAAGTGCCGAAGACCGAAGAAAAGAATTAGAAAAAGCTATCCTAAAAAAAATACCCGTTATTGCCTCTAGATTTCATAGTCCAGGTTATTTAATGGCAGATATAAAGTATTTGAGTGGAGACATTACATTCCACCTAAAAGTCACCAAAGATAAATATGGCGAAATAGAGTTAAGCTTATTGGTGATATCAGAAATATTGAAACTAACAAACGAAAAAATAGCTGGAACCAGCTTTGATAACGCCTATAAATTTTGTATGTACTGCATAAAAAAGATGTATAGCTTATTAGTTCTAATAAAACATTTCGACGAAGATTACCAAGCAGATTTTCATAAGCAGTTAGAGAAAATAGGTCTATTATTTACTTATAACCCACACTTAATGAGGCTTTCTATTAACAACGGCTTAGATGTAAACTGGCTTACGCAAGCAGATATTCCAGATGATATAAAAAAAGAACAGCAGCGTATAAAGAGTTTAGGTTTTTTGAAATAGAAAAACTTGTTTGTAGTATAGAATATAAAACTAAGATTTGTGTTTATTTTTTTCTTCCATTCTAATATATAAATTATAATATTTTTAGCTTGTTTAGTAAACGTAATACCTGGGCTAAAGAGTTATTTTTCTGATCTGCCTTAAGATATAATGCGCTTCTATGAAATTTTGTGCTAAAATTCTTGTAATCTTATGATGTCTTTTTTATCTATACAATTACTAAAAAGGAACTTTTTAAATAAAATGATTTCTTTAAAGAATGTTATCTAAGGATTTTCTTACTTGCTGTCAAAAAAACTGCTTTAATCCCAATTAGAAACTCCTTTATTTGTACTTTTGTAGAATAACGTGCATCTCTTAAAACAAATGGTCAAAAAAAATTGGATTCTATCTATTTGCTTTTGTGTTTTTCTTGGACTTGGGTATGGATTGGTTTTTTTATTTAAAATTTATTACAACCCACTATATGAATTTGAGACCATAGAAAATAACAATGGTGTTTTTAGAGAATTTTATGCTAGTGGCAAAATTAAAAGCATAGAAAGTTATTTTAAATCTTTAAGACACGGTAAAAGCATTTATTTTTCTGAAAAAGGAGATACCTTAGAGTACCAAAATTATGTCTTCGGCAAAAAAGAAGGTGATTTTTTTTACTACACAAAATCTGGAAAACTTGTCATTGTAGAAACATACAAAAATGATGTTAGAAAATACAGAAATATCTTAAACGATTCGCTCTATCAGTATGAATACATGGCTTACGAAACCGGACTTAACATGTTTGAAAACAATTGCTCCAACTGCCACAGTACAATAGAAGAAATTGTAAAATTTAAAGATAGTACAATGGTTATGAATAAGTTAGATAGTATTCATCTCTGCATACTTGATAGTCTTGTAGATACAATAACCCTAAAAAATTACCTTAAAATAAATGAAAGTGACATACGTGTAATACAGTTTTACAAAAATGAAATCATAGAAAACAACACCAAAAATAAGAACAAATTTATCATTAACAGAAATACAAGAAAACGAATAGTATTTCATTCAAAACGATATTAATCCTACATATATTCAATATAATGTTAGAATAGTGCAATCTCTATAGGAGCAATTGAAATTATCCACAAATCGACTTTCATTTTTCTTACTTTTTTTATACTTTTGCACTCCTGAGTAGACTCAAAACTAAACGGGACAAATCTTGTTAAGACATTGAACAGAAAAAATAAGAATATGAGTTCAAAAATTACAAAAGGACTTTACGACCCATCATTTGAACATGATTCATGTGGAATAGGCTTTGTTGCAAGTTTATCCAATCAAAAATCACATGAAATAATAGAAAATGCATTGAAGATGCTATCTGTTATGGAACACAGGGGCGGTTGTGGTTGCGATGCAGCTTCAGGAGATGGTGCAGGAATTTTAATTCAAAAACCACATAAGTTTTTAGTTAGAGAAGCTAAAAAATTAGGTATAGAATTGCCTGACTATGACCAATACGGTGTAGGTCAAACTTATTTCCCTCAAAATAAAGATTTAAGAGAAGAAGCAAAAAAGTTGATAGAAGCTACAGCTACTACACTTGGTTTAAAAGTCTTAGGTTACAGAAAGGTATTTACCAACAATACAACTTTGGGCAAAGATCCCTTATCTTCTGAGCCAAATATAGAACAAGTATTTGTACAATGCCCAGATGATATGGACAATTTAGCCTTCGAGCGTAAATTGTTTGTGTTAAGAAATTACACGGCTCATGTATTTAATGAAAATCATCCTGAATTAGATGGGGACTTTTATTACGCCACTTTTTCTTCTAAAACAATAGGGTACAAAGGTCAGTTAAACACTGCTCAGGTAAGAGAATATTTCGAGGATTTACATGATTTAGACGTAGAATCTACTCTAGCACTTGTACACTCACGTTTTTCTACCAATACATTCCCTAAATGGAAATTGGCACAACCTTTTAGATATATTGCCCATAACGGAGAAATAAATACTGTAAGAGGCAATGTAAATTGGATGACGGCAAGAGAGTCTGGATTGAGCTCAGATTTTTTTTCAGAGCAAGAGTTACAAATGCTATTGCCAATTTGTGATCATACCAACTCAGATTCAGCAAACTTAGATAATGTTATAGAATTGTTGGCTTTAAGTGGTAGATCATTGCCCCATGTTATGATGATGCTTGTGCCAGAAGCTTGGCAAGAACATGATCAGATGGAGGAGTACAAAAAAGATTTTTACCGTTACCATGCTCAAATGATGGAGCCTTGGGATGGACCAGCTTCTATATGCTTCACAGACGGCAACATGGTTGGTGCCACTTTAGATAGAAATGGGTTAAGACCTTCTAGATATACTTTATTAGAAGATGGTATACTAATTATGGCTTCTGAAGCCGGAGTTATAGAAGTTGACCCATCAAAAGTAGTAAAAAGAGGACGTTTGCAACCAGGTAAAATTTTTGTTGCTGATTTAGTAAATGGTACCATCATTGGTGATGATGAATTGAAAAAAGCCATTGCTCAGCAAGCGCCTTATGGTGAATGGATTAAAAATGAAGTGCACATCAATGATTTGACCTCTAAAGAAGCTGAATTTACAGATTTTCAAGAAGATACTTTGTTAAACAGACAGCAAGCTTTTGGATACTCATCAGAAGATTTAAAACTTGTAATTGCAGAATTAGCTTCAAAAGCAACAGAGCCCTTAGGGTCTATGGGTACAGATGCAGCACTTCCAATTTTATCTGACCAAAGCCAGCACTTGTCTCATTACTTTAAGCAGTTATTTGCACAGGTTACAAATCCACCAATCGATCCAATTCGTGAGAAAATGGTTATGTCTTTGTTTTCTTACATAGGCAGATCTAGAAACTTGTTAAGAGAGAGTGGAGATCATTGCAAAAAAATACGATTAGACACACCAATACTTACAAATGCACAGTTCAATGCATTGAAGTTTATAGATAAAGAAGGCTATAAAGCTGCGGTCATAGACATAACTTTTGAAGCATCAGATAAAGAAGGTCTTTTAGAGCAAGCTGTAGATGAAGTTTGTCAAAAAGCAATTGATGCAGTAAAAGATGATAAGGTAAATGTCTTGATACTCTCAGACAGAAAAATCAGTTCTACACATGCTGCCATACCATCATTATTGGTTACAGGAGCAGTGCATCATGCATTAATAAAAGCAGGTGTGCGTCTAAGAGCAGGATTGGTTATAGAATCTGGAGATGTTAGAGAAACACATCATGTAGCAGCATTAATAGGATATGGTGCTTCTGCAGTAAATCCTTATTTAGCATACGAAACAATCAAAGGGTTAAAAACTACAGGATTGATTCAAGGTGAAGCAAGCCAAGAAAAATTAGAAGAAAACTACATTAAAGCCATAGGATACGGTTTAAGAAAAATATTTTCTAAAATGGGTATTTCTACACTTCAATCTTACCAAGGAGCTCAAATATTTGAAGCATTAGGTATAAGCCAATCTGTGGTAGATAAGTGTTTTATTGGCACAGTTACCCGTATTCAGGGGTTAACATTTGACGGAATTGCAAAAGAAGTATTGGTAAGACATCATTTGGCATATCCAGCAACTCCAAATCCAGTGTCAAAGTTAGAAGTTGGTGGGGTGTATCAATGGAAAAGAAGAGGTGAGTTTCACTTATTTAATCCAGACTCAATACAATTTTTACAGCAGTCTACAAAAAATAATGATTTCCAAGTGTACAAAAAGTACACAAAAGTAATCAATAATCAAACCAAGAAAGCAGCTACGCTTAGGGGGTTATTGGAGTTTACAAACAAACAACCTATCCCTTTAGCTGAAGTAGAATCTGCTGAATCTATATTTAAAAGATTTGCTACAGGAGCCATGTCTTTTGGTTCTATATCACATGAAGCACATTCTACATTGGCAGTTGCTATGAATAGAATTGGCGGAAAATCTAATTCTGGAGAAGGAGGAGAAGATCCTATCCGTTTTTTCCCTAAGAAAAATGGAGATTGGGAGCGTTCTGCAATCAAGCAAGTTGCTTCTGGAAGATTTGGAGTAACTTCTTACTACCTTACAAATGCAGACGAGTTGCAAATTAAAATGGCTCAAGGTGCAAAACCAGGAGAAGGAGGGCAGTTACCAGGACATAAAGTAGATGATTGGATAGGAAGAACCCGTCACTCTACCCCGGGTGTAGGTTTGATTTCGCCGCCACCACACCATGATATTTATTCAATTGAAGACTTATCTCAGTTGATATTCGATTTAAAAAATGCCAACCGTAAAGCTAGAATCAATGTAAAATTGGTTTCAGAGGCGGGCGTTGGAACAGTAGCAACAGGGGTAGCAAAAGCTTCTGCAGATGTTGTTTTAATAGCTGGACATGACGGCGGAACAGGAGCATCTCCAATAAGTTCTATAAAACATGCTGGGTTACCTTGGGAACTTGGATTATCAGAAACACATCAAACATTAGTCAAAAATAAGTTAAGAAGCAGAATAGTAGTACAAGCAGATGGTCAAATGAAGACAGGACGTGACATTGCTATTGCTACGCTTTTGGGTGCAGAAGAATGGGGTGTAGCCACAGCTGCATTGGTTGTAGAAGGGTGTATTATGATGCGAAAATGCCATTTAAACACTTGTCCAGTAGGTATTGCTACCCAAAATAAAGAATTAAGAAAAAGATATACTGGAAATCCAGATCACGTAGTAAATTTTTTCCATTTCTTGGCAGAAGATTTGCGTGAAATTATGGCAGATTTAGGTTTTAGAACCATATCTGAAATGGTTGGACAGGTAGATAGATTAAAAATGAGAGACGATATTTCTCATTGGAAATACAAAAATTTAGATCTAAGCCGTATTTTGTATTCTGAGCCTAACGACCCATCAGAAACGCTTTACAAATCAAAAGATCAAGAACATCACATACATGATATTCTTGATAGACAAATGATTACAGATGCAGATCTTTCCCTAAAAAAAGGCGAGAAAACAAAAGCATCTTACAAAATCATAAATACAGATAGATCTTGCGGAACAATGTTATCTAATGAGATTTCTAAACGTTACAAAGGAGAAGGATTGCCAGATGACACTATTAATTTTAAGTACAAAGGTAGCGCAGGGCAAAGTTTTGGGGCATTTGCTGCCAAAGGGTTAACCTTAGAATTAGAAGGCGAGTGTAATGATTATTTTGGTAAAGGCTTATCTGGTGCAAAATTAATTTTGTATCCTTTTGCAGAAACCAATTATATTCCAAGCGAAAACATAATTGTAGGTAACGTATGTTTTTATGGTGCAACATCAGGTGAAGCATACATAAGAGGGTTGGCAGGAGAACGTTTTTGTGTAAGAAATTCAGGAGCAAAAGCTGTTGTAGAAGGTGTTGGCGATCATGGTTGTGAGTATATGACTGGTGGTGTAGCCGTTATACTTGGTCAAACAGGTAGAAATTTTGCTGCCGGTATGTCCGGTGGTGTAGCTTACATTTATGATAAGGATAAAAACTTTGAAGTAAATTGCAACATGGAGCTAATAGATTTTGATGTTATGGATTCTGATGATTTAAAAGAATTAAGAAGACTAATTCAAAATCATTATGACTACACACAAAGTGATGTGGCACAAGAAATATTAATAAACTGGGATGTAAAAATAACTCAGTTTGTAAAAGTAATGCCAAGAGATTATAAAGCAGCATTGCTTAGAAAAAAAGTTGAATCATTAAATGCAGATAAAAAGGAGGTAGGTACTCATGGGTAAGCCAACAGGATTCTTAGAAAAAACTAGACAACTTCCAGATAATCAACCAGCAAAAGAGAGGGTTAAACATTACAATGAATTTGTTGTAGACCCTTCTCAGGAGCAAATCACAGGTCAGGCTTCTCGTTGCATGGACTGTGGAGTTCCTTTTTGTCATAATGGTTGTCCTCTAGGAAATATTATACCAGAATTTAATGATGCTGTATATGATCAAAATTGGGATGAGGCAGCGTCTATATTGTTATCTACAAATAATTTCCCTGAGTTCACTGGTCGTATTTGTCCTGCCCCATGCGAGTCTGCATGTGTGTTAGGCATAAATCAGCCACCAGTTGCTATAGAGTTTATAGAAAAAAGCATCATAGAAAAAGCATTTGCAAATGGAACTGTAAAACCAAAGACGCCAACAAAAAGAACAGGTAAGAAAGTTGCCGTTATTGGTTCTGGTCCTTCTGGTCTTGCGGCAGCAGAACAACTAAATTTTGCTGGGCATACAATAACATTGTTTGAAAGAGCTGAAGAAGCAGGTGGTCTTTTAAGATATGGGATACCAGATTTTAAATTGGCCAAAACAATAGTTCAACGTAGAGTTGAACTAATGAAAGAAGCGGGTATAGAATTTAAGCTTGGCACAAATGTAGGTGTAGATGTTACAGCTCAAGAGTTGAAAGATTCTTTTGATGCCATAGTGCTTACAGGAGGATCTACTGTACCAAGAGATGTGCCAATAAAAGGAAGAGAGTTTAAAGGAGTGCACTTTGCAATGGAGTTTTTATCTCAGAATAATTCTAGAGTTTCTAAAAAACCTACGCTTAAAAATCATAAAGGAGAAATTTGTTCAGAAGAATTATTGGCTACAGGTAAAAATGTAGTTGTAATTGGCGGTGGAGATACTGGTTCAGATTGTGTAGGTACATCCAACAGACATGGGGCTAAAAGCATCACTCAGATTGAGTTGTTGGCTAAGCCACCACAAGAACGTTCAGAACAAACTCCTTGGCCTCAATGGCCTATGAAATTAAGAACATCATCCTCTCATGAAGAAGGAGCAGATAGACGTTGGGCTTTATCTACAAAAGAGTTCATTGGAGATGCAAACGGAAACTTAAAATCTATATTAGTAGCTGAAATGGGCTGGAATGAACCAGAATTTGGCGAAAAACCATCTTGGATAGAGCTACCCGGTACAGAGTATGAGATTCCTTGTGAGTTAGCTTTATTAGCTATTGGATTCTTGCATCCACAACAACAAGGGCTTTTAAAAGATTTAGGCGTAAAATTTGATCAACGAGGCAATGTAGAAGCAGATTCTGATTACAGAACTTCAGTAGATAAAGTGTTTACAGCTGGTGATATGAGAAGAGGTCAATCATTAGTAGTTTGGGCTATTTCCGAAGGTAGAGAGTGCGCTTATAACGTAGATACGTTTTTGATGGGAGAAAGTACACTAGAGAAAAAAGACGAAGGGTTTTTATCAATAGCTTAAACGTTATTAGATTTTATATTTACAAGACCCTTTCTTGATTTTAATTGAGAAAGGGTTTTTTTGCTTAAATAGCTAATTTTTACGCTTTTATTTCATTAACCTTTTTATAAGATTATTGCAAAGCAATGGATTTTTTGATTCACAGGTTTTTTCTGTAATGATGTGATTTTTATGTGCATTGGATGTATTATTTTTAATTGAAAAGAGTGTTTTTGTCTTATTTCTTGAGTAACTCAACTTAGCCTAATTTTTGAAAATCATAAAGTAACAATAATGTAATAGCATTCTTTTTCTTTTGGTATATGGGTCTTTTGTAGATAACAAAATGTATTTTTTGTAAAATTGCATTTTATCAAGATTTGTATAGAATTTTAAACCTTAATTTACATTTTTATAGGTATTATTCTAATTATTTTTTGTAATCTTGTTTTGGAATAATCCCTTTATCGATATGGAAGATTTTAGTAAAATTATCGAATCCCTTTATGTTCGGTTAGTACATACCAATCAATTAGAGATAATTAAATCGGTACATGTAAAAGATTATTATGACCTACATAACGTCATTATTTTAGTTAACAAAGGCTCTATAACTTTTGGAAAAGCGAATGAAGAAGTAAATGAGGGAGAGATTTTTTTTGTGCCCAGTGGTAAGGTAGTATCTGTTAGATATGGTTCTAGGCAAGGGCAAAGCGTTTCTAGGGAAGAACTAAACAATACATTTAACAATTATTTTAAAGCAGATGATATAAACCCCACTTCAGAGAATTTGGTTGTGATAAAATTTGAAGCAAAGGTTTTTGAATCTGTTAATTTCTTCCAATCAACAGATATTCCTGCATTTAAAATAGAAGGCGAACCTTTGCTCATTTCAGGCATTAGAGAACTTGCCCAAGAAGCATCAGAAGATTTGCCTGGAAAAGAAAGGATGATTAAAATAAATACTGATAGATTGGTGGTTAATATTATACGTCATATTTTAAAAAATCAGATATTTACAGAACAACTTGCTACTAATATAAACTACTTCAAAGACCCAAGGTTGTTAGATATCTTTTCTTATATAAAAGACAATTTGTCTGGAGACTTGTCTAACCGTACATTGTCAAATGTAGCCAATGTATCAGAAGATTATGTAGGGCAGTATTTTAAAATGTTAACAGGTATAAATCCACAAGACTATATAGAATACCAACGTATGGAAAGAGCCGTGGAGCTTTTGCGTACTACTAAAACTACTGTTAATAATATATCAGAAGAATTAGGGTATAAAGATACCGCTTATTTTTGCCGTAGATTTAAAATGATGTTTGGTATTTCTGCCGGAAAAATGCGTAAAAGAGAAGGTAGTTCTGGGTTTTAGTTTTTACCTTCCTAATTATTGAATATTAAACTAACATCATATACTGCGTCATTTTTTAACTACCATCAACCTTTAATATTACTGTCTTTTCTTCAATAATTTTTGGCTCAAATCAATAAAGGGTATTATTTATTCAATTGATTAAAATTAGCTTTGGCATTTTGTAAAAAAGTGAGATAGTCTTCTACATCAGCATTATAGGCATGCGTTTTTTCTAGCTCAGTCAGTACAATTTTTTCTCCCGTAGATTTTTTTACATCGTAACCTACTATAGAGTACATTGGTAAAGTAAGTTCATTGAATTTAGATTTTTGAAAATCTTGTAAAGACTTGCCTAAAGTACTGATTTCTCTACCGCTTGTAGATGTATATTTTTCAGCCTCTAGTAATTCTATTAAATTATAATCAGTGTATAATGACAAGACCACAAAATCTTCTTTTAAAAGCTTTAGTACTCTAGGATCTGACCAAACTTTTTGTTCCATCAATCTACAATTAGAACACGTTTTACCAGTAAAATCTATAAACAATGGTTTGTTTTGTGTTTTAGCACAGCAGATGGCTTGCCTTACATCAAAATATCCTTTTATGTCATGGGCTATATGCAAACTTTCTCCATACATAGGTTTTTCGCATAGAAACTCTCCTTCTCCTTCTTTGCCCAATACAAAATCCTGAGTATGTATAGGGGGGAATATTCCAGCAAAGGATTTTAATGGTGCCCCCCATAATCCAGGCAAAAGATAAATAGCAAAACTAAGTGAAGCTATGCCTAAAATGCCTCTTGGTACGCTTATTCTTTCTATTTCACTATCATGAGGGAATTTTATTTTGCCAAATAAATATATTGCTATAATCAAGAAAATGGCTATCCAGATTACTATAAACACTTCTCTATCTAAAATACCTAAATCTTTTACTTGGTCTATTTGACTCAAAAATTTTAGTGATAGAGCAAGCTCTAACAAACCAAGAACTACTTTTATGCTATTGAGCCATCCACCGCTTTTAGGTAATTTGCTCAGGATACTTGGGAACATTGCAGAAATAGTAAAAGGAAGAGCAAAAGCTATTGAAAAAGACAACATAGTAAAAGTTGGGATTAGCCAATCTCCGTTAGCTGCCAAAATAATAATAGACCCAACAATAGGGCCGGTACAAGAAAATGAAACCAATACCAAGGCAAATGCCATAAAGAAAGTACCCAAATAACCACCTTTATCTGCTTGAGCATCTACGGAGTTTACCAAACCATTTGGTAAAGTAATTTCAAACATCCCCATAAATGAAAGTGCAAAAACCACAAAAATGATAAAGAAAACTAGGTTTACCACCCAATTTACTGATAGTTCATTGACAAATTCTTCCCCAAAAGTTTTGCCCACAATTACGCCAAAGGCGGTATAAATAAATACTATGGATAATCCATAAATTAAAGCTTGTTTTATAGCCCCACCTTTTGTTTTATTTTTTTTGGTAAAAAATGTAACTGTCATAGGCAACATTGGGAAAACACAAGGGGTAAAAACAGTAACTAAACCCGCTAAAAAAGCGCCAAGGATAAACCATAAAATTTCACCCCAAGACTCGTTTACTTTTGTCTTGTCTAAATACCTAACTACCTCTATATCATTCCAGCCTGCTTTTCTAGGTAAATCACAGGAGTTTTTGACCTCGTTTTTAGTGTTTTTTAAATCTCTCTTACTAGTACTGCTATCTAATGAAGATCCAGGAATTATGGCTACATTGCTTTTAGTTTCTTCTACAATTTTGGAGTTAGAACTTGGCAGGGTTTGTGTTTCTTGAGCGCTAAAAGTTTTGTTAAATAAATGATCCAAGGGCAAGCATCCAAATTCATCTTTGCAAACCATAAAATCCAATTGTCCTTTGGCATTAACTTCTTTACTTACTATTTTTATGGGCAATTCAAATCTAGCTTTTCCAGATTTATCCACTACATCACACCCAAAAGACTCGTCTTTGTGTTTAGAAAACCCAATGGATTTTAATTTTCCAACTACTTCAAAACCCGTTTTTTGACTCAGTTTTATTTCAGTAAGCAATGGCCCCATGCCATTGCAACCATCTTCTGTACCATAAATATGCCATAGCGGTTTTAGCGTTGCTTCAAATACCAACGTGGCTTTTTCTCCTATTTTGGGAGATAAAGGCTCTATATTTATTTGCCAAGCTATTTGATCTTGTGCTTTTGAACCTATAATTGTAGCAAATAGGAAATATAATATAAATCCAGTATTTTTTAATTTTCTCATAATTCTGTCAGACAAATTTACAACTTAAGTAGTTTGTAAAGCAACAATATTTTTAGTTATGTATTTTGTTTCCGGCAAGGTAAATGCGCTCATTCTACTAAAAAACTAAAATTCTTACTTCTATTTCCAAGTATAACCTGAAGAAAGTACGTTCCTTTTTCATTCTTTTCTAAAGGGATACTTGCTCCGTTTATTTTTCCTGATTGTACAGTTTTTCCATGAATGTCTAAAATAATGTACTCAGTATTTATTGCTTGATTTAGAACAATTGTACCGTTATTTACAGGATTGGTAAATAAATCTAAAGTTGAAAAAATGAGCTTTGATTCTTCACTCAAACCTACTGGAGTTGAAAAATTTAGTATAAACGAACCTCTTAAAAAGTGATAGGCATAATCCTTACTTTGGCCTATAGAATAAATCATGTTCAAACTTAATAAGTTTGCCATTATTTCAAAATCTTGTAGATCTATGGTTTTTAAAACCCTTGTAAAGAATACCTTTGATCTTCCATTTACTACTACATTAGATTTGTTAGTCAGGTTTTGTTTTGTTTGTTTGATAGGTGAAGTTCTACCTTTAAGGATAAATTCTTGTGGCAAACTAGATTCTGTAGTATTGCAAATGATAGCATAACCCCCATCTACCATACGGTCTGTGTTAAGTGCTATACCAAACCACTTGTCTGCAGGACCCAGAAGTGTTACACTTAGTAGATTACTTGTGTAGTCTATTTTCATAATTAGATCTAGCTGGTCTACTCCGCTATTTAAAATTGTGGTTGATTCTATTACTCTGGCATTTGATTTAAAGAAAACGAAAATGAATAGAAAGAAATAGAGTTTTTTCATAATTTTATTAATGTTTGTATCTAGCCATTTATAAATATACTAATTCTTGAATTCAACTTTTATGCAAATTGATTTAAACTTTAGAAAATAGTTTTGCGGTTCTATACAAACACATTCTAAGATACATCTTTTAGCTTTTAGTATTTTAAAGTTGTAAAATATGTAACAATCTTTTCAATTTATAAAGGTTGATTTGTGTTACCTATGCTCTTTCTTAGAGCATTTTTTTTACAAAGTAAAGAAAGGTTTAAGCTTCTTTTAAATAGTAACACATATCATGCTCTAATACGTGTATAGTCTTTATCCCATAATTTTGGGCTCCAAGTATATTATCTAAATTATCATCTAAAAACACTGTTTCTTCCTTTATTAGATTAGATTCTTGTATGACAAAATCATATATTTCTTGCGCTGGTTTTCTTAGTTTCATTTCATGAGAATAATAGGCAGTTTCTACAAGGTTCTTTAAATCCGAGATTCCACACGTGTTTTCTAATATTTTATTTACCTCTATTATGTGCAAATCTGATGTATTGCTTAAAATAAATAACCTGTACTTTTTAGACAGCTCTTTTATTTTATTTATTCGCGCTAAAGGAATGTCCAAAAGCAAGGCATTCCATGCATGTATTATTTCTTGATCGCTTACTCTTGTGTTTAATTCGGTTCTTAATAAATAAATAAATTCTTCATTACTGAATTCACCTAGCTCATAGCGCTCCCAAATTTGTAGTTCTGTAAATTTTTTATGTACTGTCTCTAAGTCACTTGTGCTTATTTTGGAGAATGCTTTGTAGGTTAAATCAAAGTCTATATTGATAACTACATTGCCTAAATCGAAAATAATATTTTTTATTTGATTAAAATCCATAAACTATTTGATTTAATTAAAACAAATATGTACATTTGCAAACTCAAAATCAAGAAAGAAAGTAATTTCTTTTGGGCCTATAGCTCATTCGGTTAGAGCAACTGACTCATAATCAGTAGGTGCTTGGTTCGATTCCAAGTGGGCCCACTTAAAAACCTCAATTTTATTGAGGTTTTTTTTGTTTATACTAATGATTTCCAAAAACTATAGTTATTCATAACCTATAAATGCCTAGTTTTTATTGTTTGACAGCATTTTTTTTAATGCCTTTTTGGACTAAAAGTCCTGCTTTTTAAGTGCTTTTTTTTGAGTCTAGATTATTTTCTTTTTACCAAAATGCTAAAATTGGATGTCATGTCATTTAAATAGTCACTAGTACAACGGATTGATTTTATGTTTCTAATCATTTTGTTTTTTGCTTATTGCCATGGTAAAGTTTGTAACTTTAGACAAAAAAGTCTTGATTAAAAAGTGAGTAAAAAGTTTAATCTCCAATAAACAAATGCCATTATAAAGAATTGCCCTCAATTACAATGCTATACAAGTAAAAATGGGGTTTTCTGCTTAATACAAAGAATTTTTATTAGTCTTTGCCAGAAACAAAAGTGCCTATGGGCCAACATGTCTAAAGAAAGAAACCTATTGGTTATTAAATTCCCATATATGAATGGCAATAAAAGAAGCAGGCTATATCATCCTTCTTAAATTATTTACACCAAATAGACAGATGGTTCAGACTATTTGAATAATCTGTATAAAGCATATAGCTGATTTTGTTCATTGCCCAGTTGCTCTAGATTGGCTGTAATAGTAAATTTATTTTCCTCGAAATTCATGCCTTTTATTTCTAATTTTTTAAAATCTTTAAATCTTTTCTTCCATTCGTCACTCAATTCATTTTTGGTTTCAGCAAGTGTTTTGGCTACTTGTTCAAAATCTAGTTTTAAATACACTTTGTTTTGCTCAAATGTTTTTGCCAACTCTAAATTGTTTGTGCTTTTATTTTTAATTACAGACAGCAGCATTAAAGAATCATTGCTTACAACCAAAGCATTATTAATCAAAGACATATAAATATGTTCGTTGTGTTTTTCATTAAACCCATATGTTTTTGAGTTTCGGCTGTAGACAGAGTATATGCCATTTTCTAGTTTTAAATATCCAAAGTATTGAATTAGATTAAGGTAGCTTTGGGTTGCTTTTATATCATCAAAACCCATAAAATAGGCAAAACTTGGGTTGGTGACTTGTCTTGTTGAGTCTACTGTGTTGTATTCGTAATTTTCGTCATAGACGTAACTACTAAAATATTCTGTATGTGTGTTTGTACCGTTTACATACACCAGCGAATTGCCGTTTATGGTTTTAGCTATAGCATCTTCATCTAGTGCTATTTCTAACAATGTAAAGATTTCTTTGGCAAGGGTGTCTTTTGATGCTCCTGAAAAACAGTTCATTAAATAATTTTTGTAAAACCCGTACAATTTAGCACTGCTACATACTAGCCCACCTACAACAGCAGGATTTTCTGGTACATTGGCAAGCCAGTTGGCTGGTATTTTTGTATTGAAAATAGCTTTTAAATCGTTCATATATGCAGTATTTCCATATCCTTTTAGTGTAGCTATATTTTTTGTCGTAGATGAATAATCTAACTCTATAAGCATAGCGCTATTTTTTAGATAGTCGCTTTTGCTACTACTTATTTTATCTTCTAAATCCATTTGACGTACAATTTCAGACAAAAAAAGCTGTGCTATGCTTTCTTGGTTTACCCATATTGATGTGGCAGCTTTAGATGTTTTGTAGTCTATGTATGATTTTTCTGTAGAATTTAGGGTGTATTCATTCTTTAAAAATGGAAGTATGTATTTCTTATTTTCAAAAAGAGAAAGGAGTTTATAGTAGTATATTTCTCTAAATTCTTTGGACTCATTTTCTTCATTGTTATACAGTTGGTTATTATCATCTACATATTCGTCATTATAGTTTTCTTTATTTTTAGAGCTTTTAGCCAATATTTTTTGTTCTTTAGCTCTTATTTTTTTAAGTTTTCGTTGGTCTTTTTTAGAAAGGAGTGTTTCGTCTGTATATTCATAATTTGAGTAATCAGCTTCAGAGTCAAAGGCAACAGCAGAGTCAACAGCGTATGCAACTGCGGCTTCTTCTACAACATTAAAAGCTTCTGTGGCAGTACTGTCTGCTTGTGAATAAGAATTATAATTTTTGTTATACCCTTTATAAAAACTTAGTGGATTGTTGCTTTGGTTTTCTTCTGTAACTTCTTCTTCATAAGAATTTTCTTGTTCTACAGCATATAATGGATCCTCTTCTTCAGAAGAGTAATTGTATGTATAATTATCCATGTCAAGCATTTTTGCTTCCTTTACTTGATCTACAGTTGGAGAAATTGCATTTAAAGCATTAGGGTCTTTTCTTAAATGTTTAGGAGTTGCTAAATACTCTTGGTATTCTTTTTCTGTACAATCTATATTAAAAGATGATTGTACAGCTTCTTTTCTATTATCTCTGTTAGTATATTTGTTGTCGTAATCGTACCTGTGTTTTTTGGTTTCTTCGCTATAGATGTATATCAATTGTTTCCCTTTTATAAATGCAGTATTTTTATATAGTTCTATCATTCCATTTTGTAACTCGAAATGGGCAAGTTTATCTTTTTCAAGTTTAGATTTAAACAAATCAAAATCTTGAATATTGTAAATGAAGACGTTAGATACAGTATTAGAATCTGGCATGAAACGAACAAATTCGCTTTTTTCTATGCTTAATCCATTCACCAAAGGGTCTAAAAAAGCATTCTTTAGTATCTCTGGCATGTTGTAAGAATCAAAAAACTCCAAACCAGTACACAACTCTAGATAATTCTTTTTTGATCTGTCGTACACAGAATCAGAAGTTAAAAAAGCCTTTACTTCTGGCGTAATTCTGTTTTGAAGCAGTACTTGCACTTGATTTAGTTGTAATTTGTTTTGGCTTTGAATGGCTGATATGGTACAACCTAATGCGAAAATGGTACTCAATAACTTGTGTTTCATACCTATAAAACTAAAGGAAAATAATTTAAATCTATATAAACTTTGCAATTTAAAGTATAATTGCTACTTTTGTATTAGACATTAGAGGATCAAAGGGGGGCTATGTCCCCCTTTTTTTGTCTTAACTATGGAGATTAGAGAAAAAACAATACAAATCATCAATGAATACTTACCATCAGATCACTTTATTGTAGATGTGACTTTTGGTAAAGGTGTTAAACCCAAATTATCTATCATTTTAGACGGTGATGATGGTGTTTCTATAGATATTTGTGCTTTAATCAGCAGAAAAGTGGGTTATTTCTTAGAGCAAGATAATGTAATAGAAACAGAGTACAACCTAGAAGTAGGTTCTCCTGGTGTAGATGCTCCTTTTGCAAACGTAAGGCAATATTACAAAAACCTAGGGCGAGACGTAAAAATTGTTTTGAAAGATGGGACTGTAAAATTTGGGATCTTAGAAAGTTTACTAGACGAAGATACAGCCATAGAGTTACTTGAGCAGCTAAATGAAGCTGATAAAGGTAAAAAAGCAAAATTTGCTTCTGAACTGCAGAAGATAGAAATAAATAATATACTTAAAATTAATGTGATTTTAACATTTTAATACCATGGACAGTAGTACGTTAATAGAATCGTTTTCGGAATTTGCGAAACTTAAGAACATCGATAGACCTACCATGATCAGAATCTTGGAGGATGTTTTTAGAACGATGATTCGTAAGAGATTTGAATCGGATGACAATTTTGATGTAATCATCAATGTAGATAAAGGAGATTTAGAAATTTGGAGATATAGAACAATTGTAAAAGATAATGCAGATGTTTATGATCCAAATGACAAAGATGATGATTTTGAATTTGATGAAAATCTTCATATAAAAATAACTGATGCTAAAAAAATAGAAGCGGATTTTGAAGTAGGAGAAGAGGTAGCAGAGGAAGTAAAATTTCCTGAATTTGGTAGAAGAGCAGTTACAACCGCACGTCAGACATTGCTACAAAAAGTAAAAGATTTAGAAAAAGACATCCTTTTCCAAAAATACAAAGATATAGTTGGCGAAATTATGAGTGCAGAAGTGTACCAAGTTTTGAGCAGAGAAGTATTGCTTGTAGACGATGATGGAAATGAGTTGGCTATTCCAAAAAATGAGCAAATATCTAAAGACCGTTTCCGTAAAGGAGAGACAGCTAGGGCAGTAGTTTCTAGAGTGGAAATAGTAAATGGCAATCCTAAAATTATATTGTCTAGAACATCCCCAGAATTTTTAACTCGTTTGTTTGAAGCAGAAGTGCCAGAAGTTTTTGATGGTTTAATTTCCATCAAAAAAGTAGTTCGTGAGCCAGGTGAGCGCGCAAAAGTTGCTGTAGAATCTTATGATGACCGTATAGATCCAGTAGGAGCGTGTGTAGGTATGAAAGGATCTCGTATACATAGCATAGTACGAGAATTACAAAACGAAAACATAGATGTAATAAACTATACAGACAATAAAGAATTGTTGGTAGCAAGAGCGTTAAGTCCTGCAAAAATTACAAGAGTTGTTGTAAACGCAGAAGCAAAAACAGCAGCAGTTTATTTGCAACCAGACCAAGTTTCTTTAGCAATAGGAAAAAGCGGTTTAAACATTAAATTAGCAAGTAAATTAGTAGACTTGCAAATAGATGTATACAGAGACAGTGTGAGCATAGATGAAGATGATGTAAGATTAGATGAGTTTTCTGATGAGTTAGATGCTTGGGTAATCGATGAGTTACAAAGAATAGGCTTAGATACAGCAAAAACTGTATTAGCATTGAATAAAGAAGAACTTCTAAGAAGAACAGATCTAGAAGAAGAAACGATAGATGAGATTCTTGGAATCTTGAAATCTGAATTCGAAGAAGAGTAATAATTTCTTAAATCAAAAAAAACAGACTTTACAGGCAAAGTATGGATATAGATAAAACAATGCGATTGAGTCAATTGGCTCGAACACTAAATGTTGGTACAAACACAATTGTAGATTTTTTAGGAAAAAAAGGAATTGAGGTTGATAACAAGCCAAATTCTAAGATTTCTGGTGAGCAAGTAGAAATGCTCAATAAAGAGTTTTCTGATTCTGTGCAATACAAAAGCTCAGCATCTGAGTTAACTATTGGTACAAAGCTAAATAAAAACGTAGTTATTGAGCCAAAAGACAACAAAGTAGAAAAAGATGCAGAGCAAGAATTAAAGATTAAGAACTTTGGTTCTAGTGCACAAGTTCTACCTAAATCAGAATCTATGAATCCAACAGCAAAGTTGGAGGGTATAAAAGTGATAGGTAAAATAGACCTCAATCAGAAAACTGGAAAAAAACCTGAAGTTCAAGTGCAATCACCAATCTCTAAGCCTGAAGAGAAAGTAATTGTAGCTGAGCAACCTAAAGTTGAAACAGTTAAAAAAGAGGCTGTGTCTGGTGGAGAGTTGCCTAAATCTGAACCTGTAAAAGTAGAATTACCAAATACAGAAAATCAGAAAAAAGATGGTGAGAGAGTACAAGTTCAAAGAGCAGAGGTTCAGAAGTCAGAAGTTCAGAGGATAGAAGCTCAAAAAACAGTACCCGAGTCTATTAAAAATGAATCTATTGCTGTTGAAACTCCTGTTAACCAATCAAATCAAAAACAAGACCCAATAAAACAGGAACCAACAAAACAAGAGTCGGTTAGACAAGACCCAATTAAGCAAGAGCCAATCAAGCAAGAGGCAATAAAACAAGATCCAATCAAGCAAGAGCAAACTAAACAAGAGCAAGTAAAAATTGAGTCAGTTCCAACTACTACTGAAACAGATGCTTCTTCAGATATAAAAGTTATACGTGCCAAATCAGATGAATTAAGGGGATTAAAAGTTCTAGGTAAAATAGAATTGCCTGTAGAAAAACCCAAAACAAGTGGTGGCAATTATGATAGAGGTGGCGATAAAAAAGGAAAACGTAAGCGTATAAGAATAGACAACAAACCTGTTGATGTTAAAAAAGCAGGTGCCCCATCTACTCCAGGCGCTCCCGGTGCACCAGGTACTCCAAGATCATCAGGACCTCCCGGTCAACGACCACCAAATCCAAATTATCAAGGGAAGAAGACAGGCAACTTTCAAAGACCCCCAGCTGGTACAACACCACCAGCAAACCCAGGTCAGAAAGATGAGATTTCTCAAAAAGACATCCAAGATAAAATAAAGGCCACTATGGCACGTTTGTCTGGAGGTAATAATTACAACAAAGGCGTAAATCGTACAAAATATAAAAAAGAAAAACGTTCTCATCATGCAGACCAAAGAGAGGAAGCTCGTTTGGCAGAAGAAGAGGATGCTAAAATATTAAAATGTACTGAGTTTGTTTCGGCAAATGACCTTGCTGCATTAATGGATGTAGGTATAAACCAAGTAATCTCTAAATGTATGATGTTGGGGATGATTATCTCTATTAATCAGCGTTTAGATGCAGAAGCAATTACTATCATTGCAGATGAGTTTGGTTATGAAGTAAGTTTTACATCAGCAGAAGAAGAGGCTGATACCTCGGTTGCAGAAATGCAAGACAAAGAAGAAGATTTAGAAAACCGTGCGCCTATTGTAACAATTATGGGTCACGTAGATCATGGTAAAACTTCTTTGCTAGATTACATAAGAAACACTAAAGTTGCTTCTGGTGAAGCGGGTGGTATAACCCAGCACATTGGAGCATACTCTGTAAAAACTACACTTGGGAAAAGAATTACATTCCTAGATACTCCTGGTCACGAGGCATTTACAGCCATGCGTGCTCGTGGAGCTAAATTAACGGATATTGTAATCTTAGTTGTTGCAGCAGATGATAGAGTCATGCCACAAACCAAAGAAGCAATAAATCATGCACAAATTGCTGGTGTTCCAATCATTATTGCATTGAACAAAGTAGATAAAGATGCAGCAGACCCAGACAAAATTCGTAAAGAATTGGCTAGTGAAAATATTTTAGTAGAAGATTGGGGTGGTAAGTACCAGTGCCAAGAAGTTTCTGCAAAAAGTGGTCAAGGCATTGATGAGTTGTTAGAGAAAATATTATTAGAAGCTGAGATTTTAGAATTGAAAGCTAATCCAGATAGAAATTCTGCAGGTACAGTTGTAGAGGCATCTTTAGATAAAGGTAGAGGTTATGTAACCAATATGCTGGTTCAGAACGGAACTTTAAAAATTGGAGATATTGTAGTAGCAGGTGCTAACCATGGTAAAGTAAAAGCCATGTTAGATTCTAAAGGACGTAAATTAAAAGAGGCGGGTCCATCTACACCTATTCAGTTATTAGGTTTAGACGGTGCTCCGCAAGCCGGGGATAGATTTACCGTAGTAGACACAGAAAAAGAGGCAAAAGATATTTGTAACCGTAGATCTCAGTTGATGAGAGAACAAAGTGTTAGAACTAAGAAACACATTACTCTTGATGAAATAGGTCGTAGGTTAGCTATTGGTAACTTCAAAGAATTGAACGTTATCATTAAGGGAGATGTAGATGGCTCTGTAGAGGCACTTACAGATTCATTACTAAAACTTTCTACTGAAGAAGTTCAAGTAAATGTAATTCATAAAGCAGTTGGTCAGATAACAGAATCTGATGTGTTATTGGCATCTGCATCAGAGGCAATCATCATTGGTTTCCAAGTTCGTCCATCTCAAAGTGCTAAAAAATTAGCAGAAAATGAAGAGATAGAGATACGTCATTACTCAATTATTTACAAAGCAATTGAAGAAATGAAAGAAGCTCTTGAAGGTTTACTAGATCCATTAACTCAAGAGTTTATTACAGGTAATATAGAAGTACGTGAAGTATTTAAAATACCAAAAATTGGAGTAGTTGCGGGTTGTTACGTATTAGATGGTTTTGTAAAACGTGCAAATGGTATCCGTTTAATTAGAGAAGGCGTTGTAAAATATGAAGGTGAAATTGGTGCATTGAAACGTTATAAAGAGGACGTTATGGAAATCAAATTTGGTTACGAATGTGGTTTAAGTATCAAAAACTATAGCGATATAGAAATAGGCGATGTAGTTGAGTCATTTGAAATAAGAGAAACGAAACGTAAGTTGAAATAAAAAATACATACTAAAAATAAAAAAGCTCTTCGTCTAAAATTGAAGGGCTTTTTTTTATACAAGCTATTTTTTTTTGATTTCACGATATAACTTTAATACCCCATAAACATTTTTATCTTTGAACCATTACCAAAATATATTCCTGGAGGCAATTGCCAGGTGTCTATGTTAGCCCCTATTCCATTACAGTGCAAATATCACTGTATAGTGCACAAAGGCTATTCCTGATCATATAATTTGGATAAGGTATTTACAAATAAGAGCCCTAGATAGAGCCTACTGAAAAACCCATAACTTGTTTTATATTAGATAAATATCTAACTTTTTATTGTAATAAGTGCAAGGAAATATGGCAAGAGCCTC
>JAYVIQ010000068.1:0-4795 GCA_043770215.1 Cytophagales bacterium
ATTTCTTTAGCATCTCCTCCAATTACAACTTGATCACTATTGCCCAAGGCATCTTTTTTAGTGTCTGTAGAAGAGGCATAAAAGAGCATTTGTGATAAACCAAAGGCAGATGGAATGTCATACGGAAGGGTAAAGGATAAATTGAAATACCCATTTATAACCTTTGCTTTTGTATTAAAGATTTGAATTGAATTTTTGTTGTATAAGGTTATTTCTTGTTTGTTATATCCTTTTGTTACCGCATTTTCTTTTGAATCGTATATTGAAATTTCAACCCATCCGTTAAAAGTAGAGTCTACCTTGCCAGTTATAGATTGGATATGACCACTTATAGCAATAGTTTCTGCAGGAGATAGTGTATCTGTAAAATCTCCCGAATAAATATGATTTATACTATCTGCTAAAACTATTGCTTTTGGGATTTTAAGTCTTAAGCTAGGATCTCCAATTAAAGAGAAATTTCTGTTGTAAACGCTGTTTAAACTATTGTTTTTAGTAGTTGAAAAAATACTGCCTAGTGTGTTTTTTCTTTCACTATCATCGTCAAACAAAGCATTATAAAATGAACTATTGATTTCAAAATTTGAAGAGGAATAGACTGGTCTAGTGGTTGTAACTAGTCCAATAGCTCCAACTTCAGATATAAACAATTCATCAGCACCACTTTGAATGGCGGGGTAGTCATATCTTCCAAACTGACAAGTGGCAGTAACAAATAATGGTAGGCTGGCTTTGTTTTTTAAGTTCTTAATGTCTTGAATAGTGAGTAATTGCTCTACAGTCCATGAGTATTCTGATCCATGTCCTATAAAGTTTACAATCATTACTCCGTCATTTATATTAGAAATCAATTCTTTTTTGATATCATCAACTGAGTTCTTAGAACGGTCAAAAGCGTCTAAATATAAATTTTTAGTAAACATTTCACTTCCTTTTTCAGAAATGATATCCATTAATGCGTTTGAGTAGTTTACATGCTCGGCACCGTCTTCGTCATCTGCAACAAATAAAATATTAGATTTCCAGTTTTTAGTATCTGAAAATTGTTCATAATCCTTTATTTTTTTAACTACTATTTTAGCTTCGTTTACAGATTTTACAGGAAATCTACCGACAGAAACATCTAAGGTATGATTTCCTTCATAAGATTCAATCCAAAGACCCTCCTCTTCTCCTAAGAAACCAAAATAATCATCTGAAGAGTAAGTTAAGATATTATCAAAACTTTCTTCTGACTGATAAACAGGTATAAAATTGGTGTTGTCAGGTAGTCTATTTTTATAATCAAATGAACAATCTCCAAAAAGTAGTATGTATTTTAGTTTATTGTTTTTTGAATATACATCTTTTATGTAATTCCTTATGGCAGAGATGTCTTTTTTTCCGCTTCCATAATGGTCGAAAATTTGAGATACATCTGCAATTTGTGTGCTCATCCCTATTTTTTCTTTGTGAGATTTGAAATCATCCACTTCATTTTTAAATAATGGATGGTAAATAACCAGTAGCTCTGGGTTTTTGTCTACTGTTAAATCAAAATTCCGAATAAATTTCTCAAATTTTGGCTTTGAGGTTATTGTTCCTACATCTATTAAGGTATTTCTTGTAGTATCTTCTGATAAATTGAAGCAAGTACTGTCTTTTTTGTTGAAAGGTAGAGCTATTGATTGTATATAAGAATTTGATGTTTGTTTTGTCCATAGTACAGTAGTTTTACTTTTATCTAATGTGCAAACAGATCTTTCTCCTGATAAATTGTAAAATGAGTCTTTGTTTTTTAAGTTTTGTAACAAGGATTCGTATTGCCATTCAAGAAAGTTAATATACCCATATGCTTTTGCGTCTCCTTGCAAGTCATATTGTATATCTATTTCCATTTTGTTATCTCTAAGCAAGTTTTTGTCTACTTCTACAGTTTCTATTGAAGAATTTAATTTCACACCATAATCAGAGTTAGATATTCCTATTGAAGAATTTATTAATAAATCATCATTAACCTTCACATCAAAGTATGTTATTTCTTTTGTGGATGATCCTAATAGATGAAAACTTAGTTTTAAAGTAGATTCAGGAGCAAAAAGGTCTATCTTTTTTTTAAAGACAGGGTTTTGTTTGTTTAATTTGTCTGACAGCCAAGTTCTTCCTGACCAAAACAAATTTACTTCGTCTTTTTGATATTGATCATGTAGTAAAACAAGGTTAGAGGGATTGCTTGTTGGTAATGAAGATTGAATAGCAGGTATAGAGATGTAATTTGAGTTTTTTTCATTTGCAGTTATATAGTAATACACGGTGTCTGTATAGATATTTAAACGTGTTCTTAGGATCCCATTTTGGTCTGTAATTGTTGTTTTGGGTGCATCTGCATTAAAAAAGATACAAAAGTTTGTGGCATATATTCCCGTATCTAAAAGTAAAATGGGCACTTGCTGAGGCTCTAAATATTGTGTTTTGTTATTTTGTTGTTCTAACATTCTGCCATCTCCGCCATATATTTTTATTTTTTTTGGGTCTGAAGTGTTTAATCCCCAGCTGTCAAAATCATTTTTTGTTATTTTATATATTCCAGATGTTGTTGTGGAAACCTTTATCCATTGTCCTTCAGCAAAAAAGTTCTGGCTAAGCACTTTTTTAGAAAACACAAAAGAAACAATAAATAAGAAAATAATTGTATTTTTCATAAATTCAAAAATAGCATATATTATTGAGACTTTGTTAAATTTTTATATACCAACAACGAAAAAAAATAACAATTATTATGCGCCTTTTTTGTAAAAAAAATTAAAATAAAAAACACTTATGAGTATGTACATTGGGATAATAAAAAGAAATGCAGTGAACTTAAAAAAGATAATTAAAGGAATACTTAAAAGTAAAATTATTGCCTTTTCAAAGTTGTCTTTGATTGTATAGTTTTTGAATTTCAAGGCTATTAATGGGAGGTTAGACACAAGTAGCAACGAAAAAGTTATACAAATACACAACACTAGGTAAATATGTAAAGAGCAACTTAACATAAATAGAGGTAAGCTAAGAATAAAAACTGCATTTGCAGGAGTTGGAAGTCCCTTGAAATAGTAGTTTTGAGTAAGGTCTACATTGAATTTTGCTAATCTAATAGCTGAAAAAATAGGAATAATAAAGGAAAAGTAAGGAACCCAATTTGAGAACTCATTTAATGCGCAGATGTCATACAAAATACGGTACATGACTATACCCGGCAGCAAGCCAAATGTGACCATATCTGCCAATGAATCTAACTGCGCTCCAATTTCAGAGTTTACTTTCAAGATTCTGGCAACAAATCCATCTAAAAAGTCGGCTATTAATGCCACAAAAACCAATATTAAAACTAGTTCCCAGTTTTTTTCTAAGGCAAATGGAATGGCAACACAACCGCAAAATAAATTTATGCATGTAATAGTATTTGGGATGTGTTTTTTTATTTGAATCATAATTGATTGATGATGTTGTTTATTTTTTCTTTTCCTATAGTTGTATGAGGTCCATGCCCACAAACCACCTGTGTGTTATCTGGTAGTTTAAACAAGGTGTTGAAAATACTATCTTTTAATACAGACAAATTACCACCAGGCAAATCGTATCTTCCACAAGAACCTTGAAACAAAACATCGCCAACTACTAAAATTTCCTCTTTTTCATTATAAAATGCCAAATGACCAGGAGAGTGCCCAGGTACAAATAAAATTTCAAAATCCACTCCTGCTATTTCAACTATCCCTTCATTCTCTAGAAAAAAATACTCCTCTACATTCTGAAACATTTGTAATCCATACATTTGAGCGCTAATTGGCGCTGACTTAAGCACCTCTAATTCGCCTTTGGGAATAAAAAAAGGGACTTTGTATTTGTTTTGCAAATAAGAAACTCCAGCTATATGGTCTAAATGGCAGTGGGTGTTTATTATTTTTTCCAAAACAAGGTTGTTTTTTTCAATGAACAGATCAAAAGCGTCCTGTTCATTTTTATGATACATGCCTGGGTCTATAACAACAGCTTTTCCGTTATTGTATAGGACATAGGTGTTTTCTTGTAGTGGATTAAAGGTAAATTTTGCAATTTTTAGCATATACAAAGGTCTATTTTTTTATGCTAAACCTCAAATTATGACTGAAATGATTTTGATATTTAGATGATATGCTAAATAAATCTTGATTTTAATTCAGGAGTAGGCAGCCAGCAACTTTCTTTCTTGCCAAACCATGAATATCTATTTTGTGCTATTTTGGTATAGACCCAATCTCTAATGGGGCTTGGTATTATAATTAATAAATATAAAACAGACCAGAATCCGCCAAGTAGTCTAAATAACTGCAAAACTGCTTCTGATTTTTTATATATTTTGTGCTTATCTAACAAAATTACTGAAGTTAATTCAGTGCTAGAAAGCAAGTTTCTTTTTAGTACATTTTGCCCAAATTCAGATTGCAATGAGCTGAATAAAAATATTTTATGAGTATCTATCTTTAGTACAAACTGCACAAAACCATTGCAAAGATTGCAAACTCCATCAAACAATATGATTTTTTGATTTGTGCTCAAAGTTGATTTTTTAGTGTTTAGCAATGTTTATAGGCTCTATTTTTTGGAATTCATTACCCATTGATTAAAAAGGTAAATTTATAATCATATTTCTAAGCATTTATCTTAAGCAAATATATTTCTATTTTCTCAAATTTCTTTGTCTAAATCTAGGCTTTTAAAAAATCTTAAGATAACAGTGTCTTTTTTAATAGATTTTGAACGTTCTATTTTTTTTCTTTTGTGAATATCC
>JAYVIQ010000069.1:0-4177 GCA_043770215.1 Cytophagales bacterium
TATAATCATCGAAACTTGAATTTACTTCATAACCAAGATTAGTAATTTTAACATTTATTTTTGAGTTCAATAGTTTTTTACCATTTTCACATTGTTTTATTCTATTGTCTATTAAAGAATTAAGATCTGAAATTTCAACAAAAGAGTTTGGATGTCTGCTTTTTATGTTATTGATAAGGTAGTTTGTTGCACTTAATATTAACGCTACTTTATTATCAGAACTTGTAAGTTTGGATTTAAAAAGGTTGTAGTAAATGATAGCTTGATTAAAATTTTCATTTCTATGTTCTAAATAAGCTCTGTAAAAATCAAAATCTCTTAAGTAGGATTTTTCATTATCCATAACATTTTTAACATAGGGTAAAGCTTCTGATTTACCACTTTGTTCTAACATCACTAAAGCCAAGTAATAATCCACATCTAGTTCTTTTGGATCTAGATTTTTTGCATGCAAAAGTTCATCTTCCATTTTTTGATAATCTGGAAATTCTTCGTGCATTTGTTTTTCAACATTTAAAACAATTTTTTGGGCGGTTTGTCCAAAAGTGGAATTGATAAAAACACTAGAAAATAAAAAACATAAAACAAATACTTTTTTCATAATTAACATCTGATTAAGATCATAAAATTTTACTTTAACAATAATATAAAAATAATCTATTTAGAACAACTTTTGTGACAAATCAATGATGATAAAAAGGTAATTTAGGTAAAATTATTTTAAACCATTCAGTAAAATCAGCTGGATTTTGTCTTACTAATTCTTTGATATCATCCATGGATAGGTATTTATAGGCTTCTACCTCATCTATATTAAATTTTGGCGAATCGTCTGATTTCCCTATAAAAATATAATCAAACTCATGCTCTATTAATCCATTTTCCATTTTAGATCTGTATAATAAAGTATCTACATTTTTTAATTTTAATCCTTCAATGCCCATTTCTTCAAATAATCTTCTATTGGCTGCTTCTAATATATTTTCATTTGGTCTTGGGTGACTGCAGCAAGTGTTGGTCCATAAAAGGGGGGAATGGTATTTTGTATGAGATCTTTGTTGTAAAAGAAGCTGATTTTGTGAGTTAAATATAAAAATAGAGAAGGCTCTATGAAGCTCACCTTTTTGGTGAGCTTCCAATTTTTCCATAATACCAATCTGTTGGTCGTTTACATCTACCAACACTACAAAGTCTAAAGAATCCATACAATTGAATTAATTGTAGCAATCTAATAAAATTTGTCGAGCTGTGTGTATTCTATTTTTAATAGTGCCTAAAGGCAATTCCATTTTTTTTGCTATTTCTTCGTATTTGTAACCTACGTGGTACATTTTTAGTGGTACAGAATATTTGTCTTCAAGAACTGAAATTTTGGTGTCGAATTCTACTTTTTGAAGTTTATGAAATGGAGTTTCTGTATCTACAAAATGTTTTTCTAAGCTGTAAACATCTTCGTTTGTTGTTAGCTCATTTCTCTTTTTTGATTTTTTGTATTCATTTATAAATGTATTTCTCATGATAGTAAAAACCCAAGCCTTGAAATTAGTTCCTGGATTAAATTTATCTTTATTCATTAATGCTTTAGTTATAGTTTCCATAACCAAGTCTTCTCTGTCATCTGTAGATTTGTAAAATCTAGAAGAGAAGAAGTAAAGGGATTCCCTTACATTTACTACTAACGAGTTAAATTCTAATGTAGACATATCTATCGCTTTATTTTGTTCAATATTACAAATAAAAGGTTAAACAAAAAAAACTAACTTAAAAAAAAAAGATGTTTTATTAAACAATATTAAGACTTAAAATTTAAATGATTTTTGTATGTCTTCAATAAAAAAAAGAAAAAAATATTACATTTGTAATAATGAAAGAAATTAGCTTGCTTGCTCTATTGTTTTTAGTGTTTACTAGCACTTCATGTAAAAAAAAGAACACTTGTTATGTGCAAGATTCTGATAAAAAAATCATAGATACCATTAAATGTGATTGTTACAAAGAAACAATAAATGAACTTGAAAACAGTCCTTATATAAAAGAGAAAGACCCAAAAGTTTATTCTATAAGTTGCCAAGAAGATTAGTTTTGAAACATAAAGGCTCTGTAGCTCAATTGAATAGAGCACTGGATTTCGGCTCCAACGGTTCGGGGTTTGAATCCCTGCAGAGTCATTTTTTAAATTTTACTAAAAACAAAATCATTCTTTTTGATTAATTCATAGATTAAATAAAAATTACTTTCCAACCAAAAAAATTTAATCTAAATCTGCAAAAAATGAGTTCATATTAAAGGTTTCTTTTGGTATTTTAAGTTTTTGTTGAAAACAATATTTTGAAAAACTTTTCTTTTAAGATAACAAAAGAAAGAAATTGTGAATATCCGTTATTGTACCAGTAGAAGAATTGATTAGTGATTTTGGGCGAAACCCTATCGGGTCAGGCTCTACGCTCTCGCTTTTTTTGCTGAAAAAGCAAAAAAGAGCTACGCTTCGATCCTTTTCGCAAAAAAATAATAGGTAAAGGTATCAAAGCGGATATTCACAAAAGAAATTAAAATAAAGGGCAAAAAAACTTTTTTTTGGATAAAACACTACGCATAGTAGAATTAAATTTCTTAATCTCTAATTCTTTTCCCAAGAAGTAACTCCTACCCTTTTTTCATTTGATGTGAACATTCTATAAAATCATTAAAATACTGTATTTTTCAGGAGTTACAATTTTTCAATGATTTAATAAATTATTATTTTATCCCTTCCTCACCACAAAACTCGTACAAAGCATCTTTTATTTTGGTAAATGTTTCTTTTAAAAGTTCTTCGTTGTTTTCTAGCAGTGTAACTCTAAATCCAATTAATTTTGAATGAAACGAAGATAAAGGTACAACGCATACTCCTTTAGCAGCTAATAAATTATAAGCAAATATTTTGTCTAAATCCATGTCTTCTGTAATCCAAGACTCAAATAATTGCTCTGCTTTTGGGTTTTCTATTTTGATTCTGTTATGTCTGTTTAAAACACCTTCTTTAAAAACCATGGTATTGTAAAATGCTCCAAATGTTTCATTGAAATACAAAAAAGGCACATCACCTAAAATTTCTGTAATAAGTTTGCTCCTTTTGCCTATCTTATTGTTTTCTTCTTTTCTATAATCTTCAAACAATGGACTTCCTAGAAGCTGAGGTATGGCTTTTTGGGGTAAGGTAGTGCTGCATACTTCTATCATTTTAGCATCTTCTATTGCACCGCAAAGTCTGCTAAACTCATGGTCTTTGTTTCTGTTGTAAAACTCCATCCAACCGCATCTAGATCCTGGCCAAGGTACTTCTTTAGATATTCCTTTCATGGCTATTCCTGGCACATCTCCTATAACCTCTGCAAGGCTATGAGCTATTTTTCCGTTATAGGTTATGCTAGAATATATCTCGTCTGAAATTAGAAAAAGATTATATTCTTTAGCTAATGCAACTATTTTCTTTAAAACATCTAAAGGATATACCATACCTGTTGGATTATCAGGGTTAATTATCAGTATACCTACAATACTAGGGTTGTACTTTACTTTATTTTCTAGTTCTACCAAATCTGGGTACCAATGATTTTTGGGGTCAAGGTTATATGTCAGGGGAAGTTTGTTTGCATGTGCTGCTTCTGCTGATGAATGTGTGCTGTATGCTGGTGACGGACCTATAACTCTACTTGATGAATCTAAGTACTGATAAACCTTAGCTATTGCATCTCCAAGACCATTAAAAAACAAAACATCATCTGCTGTTATTTGAGTTCCCGCTTTACTATTGGTACGTTCTGATAAAAATTTACGTGTTTCTAAAACTCCTTTAGAATGGCAATATCCGTACGTTTTATCATCTTGTACAAGATTAGAAACTATTTCTTTTATCCAGGCAGGAATTTGAGCGTTTTTTTGAATGGGATCTCCAATGTTTTCCCAAAATATTTTTTGCCCTAAAGCTTCTATTTTTTCAGCTTTTTTAACAATATTTCTTATTTCGTATTCAAGCTCTTTGGCTCCGTCGCTTAATAATTTTTGACGCATAACATTTGTTTATGGTGCAAAATTAGAAAATAAAACCATAACTTTATTATTTAGTATCTTTAGAAAAAAAATGATTGTATGATTAAAGTGATGTTTCTTCTTTTTTTGAGCTTTGTGGCTTCACCTG
>JAYVIQ010000070.1:0-4837 GCA_043770215.1 Cytophagales bacterium
ATGTAGAAGTAACATTGGTAAAAAAAGGAGAGTATGAATTTAGAGCTGGAGATGCACTCTACCCAGCAGAAAACAACTCTAATTTAGACAATTATGGCCCTATTATTATGCCCAAAAAAGGCATGAAAATTGCCATTACAAAAGAAAATCTAATTATGTATGAAAGAGCGCTGCTTTACTTTGAAGGTAATGGATTTGAATACAAAGAAAACGGCTCTAAACTATTTATAGAAGGCAAAGAAGTTAAAGAGTATACTTTTAAGCAAAACTATTATTACATGATTGGAGATAATAGACATGGATCTTATGACTCTAGAACCTGGGGTTTTGTACCAGAAGACCATGTAGTAGGCACACCACTTTTGGTATGGCTTAGTATAGAAGATACCCCAAATAAAAGTTTATTAGACAGAATAAGAATTGAACGGTTTTTTAAGTGGGTTAGATAATTTTATACCATAATAATTACCATTAATGGTAGACTTACTTAGACTAAGTTCAAATTAATCATATTTTCACTTTTAATGAACTTAGTGATAAAATCTAAGGTTTATTAATTATAAATTTTAAAACAACAAGTTTATGTCCGCATTAAACAAAGAAATAGAAAAAGTTCTAAACGAACAAATTAAAATGGAAGCTCAGTCTTCTGCCCTTTATTTATCAATTGCAGTATGGTGTGGAGCAAAAGGATATGACAATAGCTCTGAATTTTTCTTTGCTCAAGCAGAAGAAGAAAGAGTACATATGCTAAAATTATTTAGATACATATGTGATTTGGGTGGCAAAGCCATCTCTCCTGAAGTGTCTAAAGTAAAAGAAGAATTTGTAAGCCTAAAAGAAGTGTGTGAATCTGCTTTAGAAGCAGAAAAGAATGTTAGTAGAGCCATTCACTCAATAGTAGCTTGTGCCAAACAAAATCAAGACTTTGGAACTGAAAATTTTATGCAATGGTTTGTAAAAGAACAAATTGAAGAAGAATTTATTATGAGACGTGCAGTAGATTTATTTGATTTAATGGGAGAAGATAAATTAGCAATATTTATGATTGATGAAAGAATACCTAAAATTAAATTCAACAAACCAACAGACACTTCTGCTGAATAAAAAGACGGGGTGTTTTATTAATTTAGATTAATATTTTACATCTAATGTGTTGATTTTGTAAGGGTTTTATTCTTTATAATTGATTGTAATTTAAAAATATGGTATTATTAATCTGTAAATTAAATATTGATAAACTATGAGTAAATTTCAAGAATGCTTAGACACTTACAAAGCAGAATTTAAGAAAATGGACATCACTTTTGATGATTCATTATTAGAAAAAGTAACTAAAGGTTGTGGTCCAGCTATATACAACAAAGACTCATCTACTGTATCTGGTACAGACCCAAAAGAACTAGAAACTGTAAAAAATAATTTTTTAATCAAAAAACTCGGACTATCTGACAAAGACGGTCTTGACGGTGCAATAAAAGAAACAATTGAAACATTAGGCACATCTAACAGAAATAAATACAGAGCAATGTTTTATTACCTTTTAGTTAAAAAATTTAACAAAGAAGATATTTACAACTAGCAAATACTTTTTACTATCTAAAAGGCTGATTCTATAAAATCAGCCTTTTTTATTTATGGATAAAAAACTCACTTACCTATCTATTTTTTGTTGTGGAGTTGTAACTTTAGGACTTTTGTTCAGAGAAACATTACTCTTTGGATCACTTCTTATTTCTGCACGCTGGTTAATCTTTATTTTTTTAGTTACATCCATAATAAAATCATCAAGGCATAGACTCTTGTTTAGTTTTTTCTTTTTTGCTGCAATTTCTGAGTGGATATACACCATTTACAATTATCACTCACAAGACTATTATGTATTTAAATCTAAAAAAGAATTTGTAATTCTAAACCATAATCTTCTTTACAAAAGTAAGCCAAAAGAAAATTATTTAGATTCTGTTTTTAAAAAAGAAGTTGACTTTTTGGCTTTTCAAGAATTTAATTCCAATTGGCGGAAATACTTAGCATCCAAAGCTACCTTAAATTACAAATACTTTGCTGATATTGCACATGATTACGATGCATACGGTTTTGGGTTTTATAGCAAGTATCCTATACTTAAAACTACTTACTTGCAAGAATATAAAGGGGTACCATATTGTCAAATTATTGATATACTGATAGATAAAGATACTTTAACAGTTTTTAACACACATTTAGATTCGCCAGCCATAGCCATTTACGGAGAAGGAAATTTTTGGACTTTACTGTTTGATAACCATCGAAGAAGAAGGAAACAATACAATTCAATTTTGGCTCTTTCATTAAAAAAAGGAACAAAAAAACAAATTTTTTGTGGTGATTTTAATACTACCAGAGTAGAACCTCTTTATAGAACCATGCATTTAAATTGGAAAAACGCAGCTACAAAAAGAAAGGGAGATTCATTTTCTTTTAAAATAGCCAATAGCCCAGCATTTATTGCTATTGATCATGTGTTTTATAGAGGAAAATTGAACAATATGAATTCTGAGATTTATTCTTTTGGCAATTCTGATCATTTGCCAACAGTAACAAGATTTGAACATTGAGATAAGAAAAATGTTATAAGTCTAAAAAAATGAAGTCAATTTGAGAACCTTGCATTGATTTCCTTTCAATTTATGGTAAATTGAATACTATTAAAAAAATGGCTTTAGCCAACTTAATTGCGTGATTAGAAAAGACATTACTCCAGAAATAATTAATAGCAAGTACAACACTTACATGACTAAAGCTATAGGCATTGTCTATACAGAAGTAGGTTTAGACTACATATGTGGTACAATGCCAGTAAATGAAATGACCAAACAGCCTTTTGGCATATTGCATGGAGCAGCTTCTGTAGTATTGGCAGAATCTTTAGCGAGCATTGGATCTAATATGATGGTAGATTTAGATAAGTATTATTGTGTAGGACAAGCCATAGACGCCAACCACATAAGACCTATGACAGATGGATTGGTGTACGGCAAAGCCATTTGTATTCATAAAGGTAAAAAAACACATATCTGGGAAATTAAAATTACAAATGCTGACAATAAATTAGTTTGTGCAAGTAGATTAACTGTAGCCGTGATAGAAAAATAAATGAGTAATCAAATACAAAATCTAAGTTTTGCCATATACCGTTTGCCTAGATCTACTGATGTAGAAATAATAAAAGGCGATATAATCCCTTGTGACGGAAAAATAGCAAAAAACAATTTTATATTTGCAGACTTTATTGGCAATAGATATTGTTTCAAAAACCACTTTAAAGAAAAACTAAGTTTAGAACATTTTACAAAAGAATATCAATTAGAGTTTGATTTTGAACTACTTAGTAACTACTCTAATTTTGCCTCTACTACAGAAAATGAGTATGAAAAGCATGTGAAAATAGGCATAAATGCTATAGTTAGCAAAAACATAGATAAAGTTGTTTTCTCAAAAATTAAAGTTCAAAAAAACCATATTAGTGACTTAAAACATAGTTTTTTGAGTTTATCAGAAGCATATCCAGAAACTTTAGTTTGTATGTTTTATACTCCAAAATTCGGGTTTTGGATTGGAGCTAGTCCAGAAGTTTTACTAGAATCTTCTAAAGATTTTATAAGAACAGTAGCACTTGCTGGCACGCAACAAAGCATGGGCAAATTATCAAAAGATGCAGTTTGGTCTCAAAAAGAAATAGAAGAACAAGCATTGGTATGTAGATATATTGTGAATTGCTTTAAAAAAATAAGGCTTAGAGAATATGATGAAACAGGACCAAAAACCATACATACGGGCAAATTATTTCACTTAAAAACAGATTATTACATAAAAAAAAGCGAAGTAAATATACCAAATTTAGAAGATCAATTGCTTGATCTACTCCATCCTACTTCTGCCGTTTGCGGAATGCCAAAAATAGATGCCATTCTATTGATAAAAAGTCATGAGAACCACGAGCGTAAATTATATACTGGTTTTTGGGGCCCTACTTGTGAAGAAGGCTTCAAATTTTTTGTTAATATTCGTGTAGCCCAACTTTTTCAAAGTCAAATTGTTTTTTATGCAGGCGCTGGTATAACAGAAGACTCTGATCCACATGCCGAATGGGCAGAAACTGAGGCAAAATGTGATAATCTTGCCCTTAAATTGATGAATTGATTGTGTTTTATGATACCTTTCTACACTTACACCATACATAAATAATACAATGTACTCACGCATAAAAAATATAGCTAACCTTCTGTTTGACAAAGGAATAAGAAATATTGTTATATCTCCGGGTTCTAGAAATGCACCTCTTACCATTTCTTTTGTAGAGCATGGTGGTTTTGACATTACCATGATTTATGACGAACGTAGCGCTGGATTTATTGGTTTAGGTAAGGCCATAGCCTCTCTGACTCCTTCTGTACTTATTTGCACCTCTGGTACTGCGGCTGTAAATTTCTATCCCGCTATTTGCGAAGCTTTTTATCAAGAAATCCCATTGTTAATACTAACAGCAGACAGACCTCTAGAATGGATAGACCAAGGAGATGGCCAAAGTATAAGACAAACAGATGTATTTAAAAATCATGTATTAAAAAGCATTCAGCTACTTGCAGACTATGAAAATAACCCTAGCAATAATTATTTACAACGTACTGTAAATGAAGCAGTAATACTATCTGAAAATCCATTTCATAAGGGTCCAGTGCATATAAACGTTCCTTTTAGAGAGCCCTTTTATCCAGACCAAATAACAAAAGAAGAAGAGTATAAAATAATTACTAAGTACCAGCCAAATACTAAAAAACTAGATAAAGCACATAAA
>JAYVIQ010000071.1:0-3171 GCA_043770215.1 Cytophagales bacterium
AATCTCAGGTAAGCAGCACTAGTACCATAGCCCATGAAATAGGGCATGGGATCTTTAGGCTAGCACATACTTGGGAGCTAGATAAAGCCCAAAAGGAAGGCAGTACCAAAAACCTAATGGACTACAGCGGAGGGACAGAGCTACTTGGTGCACAATGGTCTCAAATACAAGACCCTGCTTTTGACATCTATGGACTGGATAAGGTGGATGATGGGGCATTAATAGCTAAAAATGATGTGTTGACATTTTTGAAAACGATTAGGGAATATAAAATAAATGCTAAAAGTATACTTTTATCAAAAACACATTCGAGAGAAACATGGGTTAAAGATGGACTAGTTTTAAATGGTCACAAATGTAGCACTATCAAAATATTTTTTAAATCATATTTAACAGATCAGCTTTTTAATCCATTACAGAAAATAGAAACTAGTTTTTTGGAAATAAATGGGGGGGATTATTTTGGTGATAAAAATTGGAAATCTATTAACCACAGAAGTAAGGATAATGCAGATCTATTTTATGTAGCTTGTAGTGATGATGATTATACTTATGTTAAAGCTTATATTTATGGCGAAACTAAAGCGTCAATAACTAACAGTAAAAACATTCAAGAATTGAAAAAGGAACTCGTGAAAATTAATGTTGATGAGTCTTATGTAGTAAAATTACTAGAGTCATTTATTCGTTACGAAAAGGAAATTATTCTGGATGAGAGTAAAGGTAATTTGTCTCTTATTATTAAATCAATGGATGCTCAAAATGATTCTGATGGTGAGGATATGGAAAATGTTATGACTATATTGGAAGCGGATTTGCCTACAAAAATGGTATGGATGTTAAGAGCTGATTTTATGGATAAATTTAATGGAGCATCTTCTGATGGTGATGTTGATGATGGTTGGATTGTAGAACAAATTAATACTGCACCAAAATCAATGTTGATAGATATATATGATAAACAGGTTTTATTACCATTAATAAAAAATGAATTATCTGCTTCACAATATTCAATAGTCGAGAAAAAAGTATTGGATGCTATAAATAAGGACAATATTTTTTTATTAGCAAAGAATGTTGAGGATAATACAAGTGTTTATAAACAAGATTTACTTAGTCTATCTCAATCGGACTTTACTTTATGGGATGATTTAATAAAATTTAAAACTCCTTTAAGTGTTCAAACTACTGCAAAAAATTCTTTATCATTTGGGCTGGGTACTAATTTTTTTGAAACGCAAACAGTTGATGATGCTTGGGGTGATAAAATGAATTTAGATTATTATTCTATAGTGATTGATAAATTACCTAATGGTTACGATTTGAATAGTTTTTATGATTATGTAAGAAAGAATTTTGGTACGTTTAAAACATTTGGAGGGTCTGATTTTGAACCTCTAGATGATGAAAATAAAACAAGGTATAATAGTTCAAATCCTGAAGGTGCATTAATGCATTTCTCCGTTCCAATGTATGGAGATAACTCTATTGCCCCTAATTTAGATGAGTTATCTGTTATAACTGCTAAGTATAATCCTGGCTATTGGATATTTTCTCCTGTTCAAGTTTTAGATGATATGGAGCATCCTTTGGGTGGTAATAGGCAGTTTGGGATAATCGAAAAAGTAATAAACGGACAAAAAAAATATGTATTCTACACTAGAGGTATAGATAGCTGTTGGGGATTTGGGGATCTTTTGGGTGATTTTGCTGTTTTTGGAGGGGCATCTCAATTATGGACTTCTGTTATGAGTAATTTGAAAAGTTTTGTAAATAAAAATGGCGGGTTAGCAACTACAGGAGCTTCTTTTTCTAAAATAATTAGTTGGAAATATGACTACAAAAAATAGTTTTACAAGCTTTTATTTAAAGACAAAAAATAGTATTCGTACAATGTATTTTTTTTTAAGATGGGGTACTATTTTTTTATCAGTGATGGCTTCTTTTTTTTTACTTTATGTTGTTTTTGACTACTATATTATAAGGCATAAAGGAGGTTTTTTAGAATATTTATTAATGTCTTTTATAATTATATTTTCTTGTATTACATTAATAATCATATTGTATTTTGATAAATTTATTTTTTCAAAATCTAATTTTAAAAGTACTTTAATAAAATATAAATTAATTTATTTCATACTATTTTTATACTACACAATTGCATTTATACCAGCGGGAGTTTTTATTGTTGTTTTTATGATTTATTATTTTCCTTGTATTATTATAGTTACACATTTGTATAATATTATTTTAAATGATATTTATCTAATTAGCTTTACTAAAAAAAATATTATTTTTATCTCAATTTTATTTGTATCTGTTTTGTGTGCTTTTTTTGTAAAATTCGATAAATATTCAATCTGTACTTTTGATTACATTACTTGTTTTTATGAAAATTATACTGAGTGGTTTTTATCTTCTATTATTTATTTTTTCATTCCTATTTATTTATTTATTTATTTAGATGAGTACGTCACCCCCTCTAGGCGTAGAATAACAATGAAAAATCAAATTACAAAACACTAGGTGAAGTTTGTAACTTCACCTTACTATCTTAAGGTATAGCTTTTATAGATAATTAATTTAAGACAAGCAATTTGCAATTGCTAGCCGAAATATTATTTTTACACTATGGGAGAATCCTATCAAATAAGTGAACAAAATGAAGCGTATTATATGACATTTTAAGTTGTAGCTTGGGATGAATACAACTGATAAGATGCAAAGTAGATTAAATTATATACATCTAAATCCTGTTCGTTCTGGTTTGGTAGATAAAGAAGAAGAATATTTGTATAGCAGTGCAAGAAATTATTATGGTATAAAAGGCATGATTGAAATAGATTTGATTTAGGTATAAGTTTTCCGCATTGTAAATGCTATTATTCGTAGTTTTAAAGATAGTTAAATGTAGTTGAAACTACACCTAGAAGGGGTTTAATAAGTTTTTCAGATCTAGGTTTTAATGGTTTTCATGTAAAAGAAAAAACATCACAAATTAATTTTTTGTAAAATCAAGCTAATTATACTAGCTCAAATACTGTATTGCAGTACCAAAGGTTTTCTAATATTATAAATAGAGCCTACTGAAAAACCCATAACTTGTTTTATATTAGATAAATATCTAACTTTTTATTGTAATAAGTGCAAGGAAATATGGCAAGAGCCTCA
>JAYVIQ010000072.1:0-4529 GCA_043770215.1 Cytophagales bacterium
CTTATGTAAGCGGACAAAAACATGATCATTGGTTTTATTATGATGTAAATCAAAGTTTAGTTATGGATGAAATGTATGAATATGGAGAGCTAAAACAAAGGCTTTCTTACTCAGACAATCTTTTGACAGAGAAGACCAATTGGAAACAAAACCAATTAGATGGTGAGTCTGTGAAGTACCATAGCAGTGGGAGTGTAGCTCAAGTAAAAAAGTATAAAGAAGGTGAATATAATGGAGCTTTTGCTGTTTACAATTCAATAGGCAATCCATTAGTTTTAGGGAGTTATTTATTGGGCAGAAAAGATGGGGAATGGATTTATTTTTCGGATCAGTTAGACTCTTTAAACGTGTTAGAATCAGGTTATTTAAAGGAAGTGTATATAGCCGGAAACTTACAAGAGTCTGTAGATTTGAAGCTAAACAAAGTCATGGTTGCAAGTGGATTTGGAAAGAAAGAATTTTTTGATGCGTTAGGTAAAAAAACATTGGAAGTCCCGTTTAAAAATGGGCTGGAAAATGGTGAATTAAAGCAGTTTTACGAAAATGGAAAAGTTTTGAGCTCTATTACATATTCCCAAGGAGTAAAAGAAGGCATACAAACCGAGTTTTTTGAAAATGGAGAAACGAAAGCTAAAACAAACTTTATAAATGATTTGGAGCAAGGAGAGCATGTTACGTTCAATGAAAACAAAGATACCTTGATTTTGGGTTACTTTAAAAATGGGTTAAAAGACAGTTTGTGGCTTTTTGCCAACAATAATGGGGATTTAATTACAGAAGGATACTATGCAAATGGTTTTAAAGAAGGGCAGTGGATTGAATATCATGCCACAGGCAGTATGGCTACACTTAAGAACTTTGAGTCTGATGCGTTAGAAGGTAAGTATTATGAATATTATCCAAGTGGAGCTTTAAAATTGGAAGGGGGGTATGAAAACGGAGAGCCAATTGGCGATTGGTACACCCTAGACCCTAAAGGGAAGATTATAGAATCAGGAACTTTTTTTAGAGGTCAAAGAGAAGGTGATTGGATAGAATACTTCAATAATAAAAGTATAAAGTCTATTACTAAATATGTAGTTACAAGCATGGGCAATATTTTGAATTTTTTGAAAACGAAAAAATGGAGGTAGAAGGGTTTTATTATTTTGATAGGCAAGATAGTATCTGGACTAGTAATTTTTCTAATGGCACTATTTCAAGTGTAAAAAGATATTCATTTGGGAAACTCAAGGATTTGGTCTCTATGTATAACATTAGGGGCGAAAAAATAAAGTTTGGTAACTTTAAAAATGGAGCGGGAGAGCTTGTTCAGTTTTTTGAAAATGGCATTAAATCATCTCAGGGAAATTATTTAGATGGTTTTCCTAATGGCGAATGGAAATATTACTTTGAAAATGGCGGTTTAAAAGCAGAAGGTAAATTTGCTTTTGCAGATAAAACAGGAATTTGGAAATACTACAATGCTAAAACCGGAAAAATAAAAGCCAAAGGAACATATAGCTATCATGAGCCAATAGGGGAATGGCAATTTTTTGATGAAAATGGAAAGTTAACTTATAACACAAATGTAGATGAAGAAACTTTTAGTTTGCCTTTCGATTAGTTTTTCTTTTTTTACTTTTGCTCAAAATGATACAATTAAATCCTTTTTTGCTAAAGGTGAATTAAAAGAAATTTGTTATCTGGATAACACTGGCACTGGACAATGCTTTGTTTATTATCAAAACGGAGCAATGAACAGTACTTTTCAGTTGCTAAACAACAATAGAGAAGGACCTTGTTTAACATTCAGTAAGCAACAAAAACTAATTTCAGAGGAGAATTTTTCTAAAGGAAGTTTAAATGGATACGCTACATATTATTATGAATCTGATTCTGGAAATGCATTAGATAAAATGACTCAAAGTAAGTTAATGTATAGAAAAGGGAATTATATAGATGATTTTTATGAAGGTGAATGGATTTCTTTTTATCAAAATGGAGAAATAAAACAAAAAGGTAATTATTCTAAAGGAAGTCCTGAAGGTATTTGGAGTTTTTATACTTTGTCAGGGGTTTTAGAAACTAGTATACTTTACAAAGAAGGAAAAAAAAATGGAGAGCAACTAATTTTCGATCTAGAAAAACATAAGGTAACAAAAAGGCAATATTTTTTAAAAGATAAACTTGTAACTAAACGTAAGTTCATTAAAAATAATTTGTGAATGTCCCAAATGATACCAGCACTTATTTTTTTGCAAAAAGGATTAAAGCGGAGCTCTTTTTTGTTTTTTCACCAAAAAAGCAAGGGCAAAGAGCCTGTTCTTTATATAGTGAAGAATGATTAAATATTTATCCAAATCAGCTGTTTTAAAAAGTAGTAATCCAAAGTTTACTACTTTTTTTGTTTGATAGTTCCCTTGATTGTTTTGTTCAAAATTTCAGAACAACTTTTTTGTTTCGCTTCAATAAATTAATTGTCATTTATTTTCCTGATGGTCTAAACGGCCGTGCCCAAAAGGCTAAAGGTTGAGCTTTTTTGGTTTGAATCCAGACTTTCCCTGAGCCTCTAAATTCAGCCACCAATCCTTCTCCAGAGAAAAATAAGCTTTTCATACCGCCAACACTTTTTACGTGGTAGTCTAATCCGTTTGTAAAAGCAACAACATTTCCAGTATCTACTACATACCCATTGGTTACTTCTATAGGTATTATAGAGCCATAACTATTAAAAAATAAGTCGCCATTTCCAGAACATTTTACCAAAAACAATCCTTCTCCAGAGAAAAATCCTTTTACTAATCCTTGAAACTTAGTTTCTATATTTACCCCCATTCCAGCAGCTACAAAAGCCGAGTTTTGCAAATAAATGACTTCATCATTTGCCAAATAAACATGCTTTATATCGCCAGGAGAGGAGGGAGCAATGCCAATTGTCCCAGAGGTGTTTTTTGCAGTAAATTCATTAATAAATAATGACTCGCCCGTAAAAAGTCTTCCAAAACCACCCTTCATTTTGGTCTTCATTTCTATATTGGTATCCATAGTGGCCATAGCAGATGCTTCTACTTTAAGCGTACCATTGCTTGGTATTTTTACTTCTACGTACCCATAGTCTGGAGCACCAATGATAGAGTATTCGAATTCTTCAGCGTATTTTTGTGTGTCCATTTTTATAATATTTTGTTATTTAACAACTTTTAAATATGGAGTAAGGGATTGTCCCCAAGAGTCTGAGGAATGAGATTGGCACCACACTCTCCCTTTTCCTTTGAACTTACACACCAATCCTTCTCCTCCTAAAAATGAAGAAAGCCAGCTGCTACCTGCTTTTGAAATGCCAAAACTTAGGCTCTCTTCGTAAGCTACAATATGACCTGTATCTACTGTATATTCACCATCTATGTCTATTGGGTATATAACACCAAAGGCATTTACAATTGCTTTGCCGGTACCAGAAAGTTCTATCCAAAAAAAGCTTTCACCAGAAAAAAAGTTTTTTGCTCCCTGAAAAACAGTATTAATATTCACAGATTCTTCAGAAGCTACATAAGAACCTCCTTGAACCAATATTTTTTTTGTGCCATCTAATTCAAAAACCTCCATATCTCCAGGCAATGAACTTCCAAGATATATTTCGCCAGGCATAGAGTTTGAAGTGAAATGATTCATAAAAAAACCTTCACTTGCCAAAAGTCTTTTTACACTCCCCATAAAACTGCCATTGCTGCTTTTTCTTGCTTCTGTTCTTACACTTATATGATTAGACATAGCTACCATAGCACCACCTTCAGATACTATAGTTTCGTTTGCGTCTAGTAGTATTTTAGCTATAGAAGATCCTGGTCTAGTTTGTAATTCTATTTTCATGTTTCGGCTATTTTTCTTTACAAAAATTTATTTATCCAAGATCCTAATCCTTGCAAAGAGCGTGTTTGAATCCATATTTTTCCATTTCCTTGTACCCTTGTAACTAAACCTTCTCCACTTGTAAAGCTAGAAATAATGCCACCAGAGAGTTGTAGTTTCAGGTTCATTTGAGGTTCATAAGCAACCAGATGCCCAGTATCTACAATTAATTCTCCTTTTACTTCTTTTTCGTGTATTGCTCCATAGGCTCCAAAAAGTACTTTCCCTGTGCCAGATATTTTTACCTTAAAGAGCCCTTCTCTAGCAATAAAAGAGGTAAATCCCGCAAAAGAAAGTCCTTGAGAAACACCAGTTTCGCAAGCTACAAATGCAGATGGTTGCAAAAAAATGGTCTCGTTGTTGAGTTCTTTAAGTATTAAATCTCCTGGTGTTGGTTGCGTGATAGTCATTTCTGCAGATTGTGTTCCTTTATTGGTAAATGTGTTTAAAAATAAACTTTCACTGCCAAAGTATTTACGCAGAATACCTTTAATCAATCCACCATTTAGCTTAGCTTCTAAATCTATGTTAGGAGACATAGTAGCCATAGCGCCAGATTCTGTTATTATTTTTTCACCAGGCTCAAGGACTACAGAAGCGTAGCCAAAAGCAGGTTTTCCATGAACAATTAATTGCAT
>JAYVIQ010000073.1:0-2964 GCA_043770215.1 Cytophagales bacterium
CGCTCTCGCTTTTGTTGCTGAAAAAGCAACAAAGAGCTCCGCTTCGATCCTTTTCGCAAAAAAAATAATAGGTACTGGTATCATTGCGGATATTCACAATAATAAATGATGTTTCTATTTAATTTGTTTTTGATTCAGCTTATTATCTTTAATCCTTTTACATGACCAAAAAAATTTATGGTGTTTTTTTGTTATCTATTAGACCATTTCCACAGAATAACCAACCAAATATGAATAAGTGTAGAACTTTGCTAAAAAAATAATTTATTCATCTAAATCATTAAAAATGTCAAAGGTAAAGTTGTCTTTTTTTAGAATTTTCTACCTAAAATAGATAAAAATTCAGCAATAGCATCTTCTTTATTTGCCCAATTAAACTGTTGAGAATACGTTTCCCAAAGATAATCGCAAGCTTCGTCAAAGGTAGGCTTTGTATCAGCAATTTTTACTGCTTGAATAAAAGCATGCTCTTCTTCATCAAACAATTCTTTTAAAAAGTAAAACTTTTGTTGAAGGCTAATTCCATCATCAAAACGTTCTATAGGGGCTAAATTTGTACTTTTTACAGCATTTATAGTAGGTTTTGATTCCACTGTTGTTGTGTGGGTATTATCTTCTATTTCTAAAACATGATCTTTAACTTCTAGATCTTGTATTTTTTCTTCTTCTATAACTTTTTCTGGAATCACCGCAGCAGTAAGCTCTAATCCAATGCCTTCAAATTCTAAATCATCTATAAAATTCCTTTTTTTATCTACTCTTTCAAATGCAGGTTTAGTTTCTGTAAGGTTTATAAAATTATTTGGGACTACCTTAGAAATTTGGTCAACAAACAATTTTTCTTCTTCAAGTTTATTTACATTTTTAAACTCTTCTTCTAATACCCGCACAAACACGTCTACCCTTACTTCATCTTGATTAATTTTAGGATGCTGCAAAAATGCTTCTATCTGATTTGGATACAATTTTAAAAATTTGGTTCTAGATTTAATTTCTTTATAAGAGATGGAATTACCTTTAAAATCAAAAATCTCTTTTTGTAAAAAAACATGTGGATTTTCTAAATATTCAAACGCATCATGTAAGGCTTCTTTGAGTAAAATCTCAAAATAGTCTTTGTTTATTTTTATGTGAAAAGAAAGTTTCTTTAAAAAATCTTGTAAAGCTAGTTTTACATCTTCATTTTCATAGTTGAAATAAGGACTTTTTAGTTTCTCGGTTTCTTTTTGCCACTTATCAAAAATAATTTTAATTACAAAACTATTTATTTGAGGTACTGGAGTTAAATTTTTTATAACATCGCCTGTAATAAATAAATCCCGATTAAATTTATCGAAGATGATTCTGTCTTTGAGTGCGTCGCAGTATTTCTCAATCGCGATAGGCTGTATCATGTCACTTTTTGTTAGAAGAAGTCTAAAGTTAGTTATTCTAAAGTTTTCTATGAAATGTTTTAGTAAATGTAGATAACTATTCTTTGTGTAAACAAATGCAAAAAAAAGCCTCCGCTTGTAAATCAAACAGAGGCTTTAAAAAGGGTGTTTTTGTTATTAATTATTTATGTTGCTAGGGTCTATGGTAATTTGTTTTTCACCATGGTATCCTATGTCCATACCTTCTAGTTCTAATTTTTCGTTTATACGTCCACCTTTAGTTAATAACTGAGCAATTTTAAATACTACAAATGTACCTACAGCAGAGAACACTATTGTTGCTCCTGTATAAGTTAATTGAGTTAATATTTGACCAGAGTTTCCGTAAAGAGCACCTGCATAAATTAATTTACCGCTAGCATCTGCTACATTACCAGAAACAGCTGGGTTTGCAAATATACCTGTCATAAGTGCACCAAAGATACCCACTAAACCGTGCATACCAAATGCATCTAAAGTATCATCATGTCCTAAGTATTCTTTTAATTTAACTACACCTAAATAACCTACAACACCTGCACCTAAACCAATAAACAATGCCCCAGTTACATCTACAAAACCTGCTGCTGGAGTAATACCTACTAAACCAGAAACTACACCAGATGCTAAACCAATTAAAGTAGGTTTTTTAATGATAAACCACTCAATCATTAACCATACCAATCCAGAAACTGCCGCTGCAAAAATAGTTACCATAACTGCACTTGCTGCTTGTCCGTTTGCACCATAAGCAGAACCACCGTTAAAACCTATCCAACCAAACCATAACAAAGCAGATCCTAAAATCATTAATTTTATAGATGAAGGAAATCTTTGCTCTTGTAAATCTATACGTTTACCAATCATTAGAGAAACTACTAAACCTGCAACACCAGCATTGATGTGAATAACTGTACCGCCTGCAAAGTCCATATCTATACCAAATGGATGTGAATCAAACATACCCCAAACCCAGTGAGCTATTGGAGAGTAAACAACTACTACCCATAAAACAGAAAAAATAACCCATGTGCTAAACTTAACACGCTCAATAATAGAACCAGATACAATAGCTACTGCAATTGCAGCAAATGTACCTTGGAATGCAACTTCTGCTAATCTTGGGAAATTATAACCAGCAATTAGGTCTGTTGGCATAATACCACTTAGCATTGCCCAATCTAAATTTCCAATCCATGGACTATCTCCAGCAGATAAATCTGTACCAGAAAATGCTAATGAATATCCTATAACTACCCATGTTACAAACCCTGTACACATAGCTACATAAGACATACCAATAGTGTTTAGTACTGATTTGTTTTGAGTCAAACCAGAATAAAACAATGCTAAACCTGCAGGAGTCATTAGCAAAACTAATGCTGTTGAAATTAGCATCCATGCTGTATTACCAGTATCTACTACCGGTGCAGCAGCGGCCGCATCTTGTGCAAACAATCCTGTTGCAGCTAGAGCGAAAGCGAGTGTAAATATTTTTTTCATTTTACTGTTTGTTTATTTGATTCAAAAATATGTACATAGAAATGAAATC
>JAYVIQ010000074.1:0-13339 GCA_043770215.1 Cytophagales bacterium
CAACACTTTATTTTGTTTTTCTAATGAGTCTAAATACGTGTGTCGCAATTGAGTCCCATTTTTAAAACCACTAGTATCTTTATCTAGTAATTTTGGAATTCTTTCACCATACCCTTTGGCAGTTAGTCTATTGGCAGTAATTCCTTTGTCTAAAATATTTTTTACTGCTGATTCAGCACGTTTCTGGCTTAAATTGTCATTGTAAGCTACTGAACCTCTTGCATCAGTATGAGAACCTAATTCTACAAGTATACTAGGGTGCTCTTGTAAAACTCTAGTCATGGCATCTAATACATTTTCAGAAGCTTTTGTAATGTCCCATTTGTCATAATCATAGTAAATAGGAGGGAATTCAATAACCATATTTTTTACAAAAGGCTTTAACTGCAAAGAATCTTTAACTATAAAATCTCCTTTTAGTTCTTCTTTTTGTTTGGCTGAAAGTGTAATTCCTAAAGTTGAAAAAGATTTTTTAGCCGTTTCATAGCTATCTCTATTTGCTCTAAGAAAGTAGTTTTTCTCTGGTTGAATCTCAAAAGTAAAATTTCCTTGTTTATCAGATACGGTAGATGCCAAATAATTGTCTTTATCGTCTAAGAGCTGAACAGCAGTTTGTGGAAGTATTTCCAATGTTTTGCTTACTGTATCTGACAATACTTTGTAACCTTGTGTTTTGCCCTCTAAAACATATTTTACCTTTGGGTCATATTCAAAATAATATATGTCATCATCCCCTTTTCCTCCTGGTCTATTGCTGGCAAAGTATCCTGTTTTAAGGTCTTTATACACTATCCCAAAATCATCGTGTGTGCTATTTAGGGGTTTTCCTAGATTAATAATTTCTTTGTGCCCGTCTGCAAATGACTCTAGTTTAAAAATATCTAATTGCCCAAAACCAGGATGCCCATCAGAAGAAAAATAAAATTCTCCATTGCTTTTTAAATATGGGAAAAGTTCTTCTCTGTCTGTATTTACTGGAGCTCCCATATTGGTAGGGGTACCCCAAGTTCCATCTGGAGAAAGTGTAGAGTACCAAATATCATCAGAACCTAAGCCTCCTTCTCTGTTGGATGAAAAATACAATGTTTTTCCATCAGGTGATAAAAATGGAGATGAGTCCCAAGCATTTTCATCACTGATTGGCAATCTTTCTGCTTCTGACCATTGACCTTTTACTAATTTAGATTGAAATAAATCTACCTCTTTTATATAATCGTTTCTTTTTCCATTTCCACTTCTTGAAAAAATCATAGTCATACCGTCTGGTGTAAATGTAGCACTAGACTCATGTCTTTTTGGTTCATTTATAAGCTCTGGTAATTTTCTGGCAATGCCGCTTTTCCCAGATCCATCAAACTTGTACTCAAATAAATCTTTGTATCTAGTACCTTGGCCTGGGTATATTGGTCCTTCTCCTCTTGAAGAAGTAAAGTAAAGAGTTTTGTCATTATAAATAACTGGCGAATAGTCTATCTCTTCTGTATTTATTTCAGAAAAATTATACACTTGATAAAAATCTTTTCTAAAGCCTATATCCATTATTACATCTATGGCTGCAATTTCTTTCTTTGCTCTTGCTTTTAAATCATTATTTACACCCGTTTTTAAAAATTTTACCAATTGAGACTTTGCTCCTACATAGTTACCATTAGCTTTCATAGATAAAGCATAATAATACTGAGCATTATCTTTATTAGAACCGGCAGAAATTGCTTTAAAATAATATTGCTCAGCTTCGTTTAGCCTGTTAGACAATCTATAAGACTCTGCAATGGCAAAAAAAGATTCTTTTTTAGGAGCCCCAAACTCTACAGCCTGACGCAAATCATGTGCTGCCAAATCATATTCTTCTTTCTCAAACTTCATCATGCCAGAATTGAAAAATTTAGTAGCTTTATTTACACATGAACTCAAAAAGGCAAGCGTAATAAATAAAAATAAATAGGGTAATTTGTTAAATTTCATTGTTTCTACTTTCTATCTGTCTATTATAATACAATTTAGCGAATAAATATTCAATTTTGAGTAAACTCTTGATGACACTAAAACTAGTTACACTATTTAAAACTAAATTTCACTCAAAATGATTTGTTATATTATTTTGTGATCAGCCCAAGCCTGTTGCACATAGATTCTCTATTTTTATCAAAAGCAGTTGTTTCATTTAATTCAATTGCATCAGAGACTAAATTTTTGTTTATACCCGTTACTTTAATTTCGGTACGTCTATTTTGGGCATGCAATTCGTCTAAACATGTTACGCCATCTTTGCATAGGTTTAGTAATTGAGACTCTCCATATCCTTTAAAGCTAATGTTATTAGAAGAAACTCCTTGTGCCACAATATAGTCACGTGCAGCTTGTGCTCTTTTTGTAGAAAGAGTTGTATTTGCAATTGAAGAGCCTCTTGCGTCTGTATGTGCTCCTAACTCTACTGTAATACTTGGATTATCTTTTATAAATTGCACTACTTTATTTAACTCCAAAGCTGCATCTGAACGAATTTCGTATTTATTTACATCATAAAGCACGTTTTTTACTTCCATTTTTTGATTCAATTCTAGTTTGCGCAATTTCAAAGGTTCAGCAGTTGTTTGGGTTTCTTTTACAGCATTTGTTGTGCCAAATGAAACACAATGTACCAAATACCCTTTTGGGGCTGATTTTACTACATATTCTGTGTTTGGTTCTAGGTCTAATTTATATTTTCCAAATTCATCTGTTAGTAGTTTCTGTACTTTTTTAGTTTTTGAATTTAGTAAAAATAATGAGGTATTTGCCATTGGTAGATTATTTGCGTTATCTACAATATTAAACTCAAATGGAACTTTTGTTGGTTTTGGCAAATTTTTCACCAAAATCATTTCTATTGGGTTTATTTTTTTAATGTGTTTTTTAGTCAAGTCTAAAAAAGCAGCTGAATTTATTAAATTTTCTTTTGATGCAATGACCTCATACTTGCTTCCTGCATTAAGATTCAATTCAAACCCTCCTAATTCATCTGAATACAATTCTTGCATTGTACCAGTGTTTATGTTTTGAACAGAAATTTTAACGTCGCTAAGGATTTTTCTAGAATAAATATCCTCTTCATCTGTTCTCCAATAAGATTTACCCGTAATTTTCATTGGCGGTTGTTCATTTACATGTACTCCATAAATATCATCATCGCCTTTACCTCCAACTCTATCCGAAGCAAAATAACCGACTTTTTTAGGATTTAATATGAAGCCAAAATCATCTGAGGCAGAGTTTATTGGGCTGCCCATATTTTTAGGCGATAGAAAACTTCCATTATTAATTTCTGCCATATAACTATCCAATCCGCCTAATCCAAAATGACCTTCTGAGGCAAAGTATAAAATACCTTCTTCAGAAATAAATGGGGTGCGTTCATTGGATTCTGTATTTACTTTGTGGCCTAAGTTTGTTGGTTCAGACCAGTCTGTACCCGTCCAAGTGCTTTTGTAAATATCTGTACCGCCAAAACCTCCTGGCTTGTCTGATATAAAATACAAAGTATTTCCGTCTAAAGATACACTTGGCTCGCCAGTAGAATAATCATTTGAATTGTATTTAAATGGAGTTATGCTTGACCATTTCCCGTGTGAGTTTAGAGTGGCACTATACATATTTATCATATTTACCCCTTTTTTGCTTCGGTCAAATTTGCCATTGTTGTAATTATTTCTTGTAAAATAGGCTGTTTTTTTATCTGGTGAGAATGCAATGGAACCTTCGTGGTATTTACTGTTTATATTTTTGTCAAACTTGGCTACTTTGCCATTTTTATCTACATAAAATAAATCTAAGTAGTTTTTGTTGTTCCAACTAAATTTTCTTTTCAAGCCAAAGTCAGTGCTTCTGGCAGATGAAAACACAACACTATCGCCATAAAACATTGGTGCAAAATCTGAATCTATAGAATTAAAATCCAAATTTTTTACTTGATATAAAGCAGAGTCTTGAAAAAATTCATTGATGTGGTTTATGCCATATACTTTTTCTTCTGCCAATAACTTATCTGATGCAAGCCCTTTGTATTTTTCATAATATGGTAATGCTTCTTGGTATCTGCCTAAAGAACTTAAGGCTTGGGCATAATTTAAATAGTGTATGGGTTCTAAATCATTTCTGTCTATAACTTCTTTATACCAGCGCACTGTCTCTACAGAATTATTTACATAAGCATAAATTTTTGCTAGTTGAAGTTGAGCGTATGCATCGTCTTTTTTAAATAAAAATGCTTTATAGAAATAGGCTGATTTTTCAAAATTATATTTCGAGAAATATTTATCCGCTCTTTTTAGGGTTAGTTGTGCGTAACCAGTCACACAAGCAAAAAGAATTGGCAAGAAGATTATTTTTTTCATGGTAGTGTACTAGTTAGAAATATCTTGGAGATAACATTGCCTTGCGCTTAAAACTAAATAAATAACTAAGCATAAATTCATGCGAACCGTTTGAATAATTTTTGAGTTTATTGGTAGTCATATCGTAAGCATAGCCTATGCTAAGCTGATCTGAAATATGGTATTGGGCTATAACGTCTAGAGACTCAAAAGATCTGTAAGATACCCCCAACCAAATTTTATCTATAAACAAGAAATTTGCATTTAAGTCTACAGATGCCTTGGAGTTTGTTGCCATTTTTACCAAAATGTTTGGTTTAAATTTTATATTCTGATGCAAATCAATGATGTGCCCAGCATAAATAAAGAAATGCCTTCTTTGGCCATAAGTAAGGTTATTGGAGGAATATTCGTTTTCTAAAATTCTTGGTAATGAAACACCAATAAATGTTTTTTTAGAGTGGTAATAAATACCAGTACCAAAGTTTACTTTGCTACCTGTAATGTTATTAGATGTACTAAAATTTGGATCTAGTTCTACACCTTGCAAATCAGAAAAATTATAATCTAGTTTTTCAAGGCCAGCACTAAGCCCAAAAGATAGCTTAGCATTTTCTGATATTGGCAAAATATAAGATGCAGACGCATTCCCAAGAAAGCTTTTGCTTGCACCTATTTTATCGTTTACAAGTTGTAATCCAAGTCCAATTTTGTCTCCACTTACAGGCGAATGTAAAGAAAACGCGTATGATTGTGGAGCCCCATCAATATTCAACCATTGTTTTCTCCAAATAAAGTTAGTGCTTATTGCTTCATGAGAACCTGCATAGGCAGGATTTAAGGTCAATCCATTAAACATATATTGAGTAAACATTACATCTTGCTGTGCAAAAACTGTAGCCATGTTTATAAAAGAACAAATTGCCAAAAGTATATATACTAATTTTTTCATATTTTAAGCGAACTAAATTGTTTATTTATTACCTATAAACATCAAATAACCACTGACATTAAACTTTAAAGAGGGTATTTCTACTACATAAAAATAGGTTCCGTCCAGTACTTCTTCTCCACTGTTTGACTGACCTACCCAATTTTTACTAGAATTATTTGCATCATAATTTTGTTCTGAAAAAATCTTTGTACCCCATCTATTAAAAATCTGAACAGAAACCTTAGCTGTTTTGTAATCCACATTTTTTATTCCAAATGCATCATTTATACCATCTCCATCAGGCGAAACACCCTCTATAACTAATGGGCTATAAATGGGCATTATTGTAAAACTTACTCTTGCTGTTTTACAACTGTCTCTACAAATTCTATAAACCAACTCATCTTTACCATTATACCCTATAAATGGTGTGTATTTAAATTCACTGCCTGTAGTATCTAATGTTCCATGGTTGGGCAACACAACTGGCGTAATTTCACTTTTGTTTAATGCACTATTTCCTATTGTTTCTAAAACAACAGCTTCATCCTCAAACAAAGTTTTATGATCATCTAGTGTAACAAGGTTTTGAGCATTTACTTTAGAGAAACAACCAAAAATTATACTGGTTAAACAACACAAAAATTGATTACGTGTAAAACTTTTTTTATTCATACAAGACATGTTATAATACCTAAATTAAAATAAAATTTATGGATGCATCACTAGAATTTAGTGAATATAACCATTTAATTTTTAAATTGGACAAAATAACGTTGCATAAAAATTAATTTACCGTCTTGAAAAGAGTAGTAATAACAGGACTAGGAGGCATAACTCCTCTTGGCAATACCATAACAAAAACTTGGCAAAATCTAGTAAATGGGTTTAGTGGAGCTTCATCTATTACGCATTTCGACACCAGTAATTCAGTTACAAAAATCGCTTGTGAAGTGAAAGGTTTTGACCCATTTGATTTTTTAGACAAAAAAGACATCAATAAACTAGATTTAGTCTCTCAGTACTCACTAATTGCTTGTAATGAAGCAATTATTGAAAGTAAACTACTACTAACATCCATAGATAAAGCTAGAGTTGGTGTAATTTGGGGCACCGGAAATGGTGGGGCAACTACCTATGAAAACACATTAAAAGAATTGTATACGGGCGCATCTAAAAAAGTATCTCCTTATTTTGTACCAAAAGTATTGTTAGATACTTCGTCAGGCATAATTTCTATAAAACACGGGCTAAGAGGGGTAAATTATACAACCGTATCTGCTTGCGCATCTGCCTCTACGGCTATAGCAGATGCTTTTAATTACATCCGATGGGGAAAGGCAGACGCCATAATTACTGGCGGTGCAGATGCCCCTATTTGCGCATCTTTAATTGCAGGATTTAACTCTTTAAAAGCTTTATCTACTAAAAATGATGCTCCTCTTACTGCTAGCAGGCCTTTTGATGCAGCTAGAGATGGCTTTGTTATGGGCGAGGGTAGTGTTGCGTTTGTGGTTGAATCGCTAGATACTGCATTGGCAAGAAATGCAAACATACTTGCAGAGATAGTAGGTACAGGCATAAATGCTGATGCATATCATATGACCGCTGGCCACCCAGATGGGCAAGGTGCTATTGCTTGTATACGCCTGGCTTTAGAAGAGGCTGGTATAGATTTTGAACAATTAGATTACCTAAATGCACACGCTACTTCTACTCCCGTAGGAGATTTGGCAGAATCATATGCTTTAAAAAATTTAAGCTCAAACAAAAAATCTCCTTGGATTGGGGCAACAAAAAGCATGACTGGCCATTTGATGGGCGCAGCTGGTGCTCTTGAGGCTGCAATTTGTGTTCTGGCTGTACAACAAAACACAATACCACCAACCATAAATTTAGATTCTCTAGACTCAAAAATAGATGCTCACCTTAGAATTGTTGGTAAAAATGCGATAAAAAACGAAGTTGTAGAGTACGCCCTATCAAATAATTTTGGGTTTGGAGGACACAATGGGGCTATTATTTTTAAAAAATTTACAGTATGATTTTTATTGTATCAAAATTTTTGGTGCGTTTGCTTTCTTTTGGTTCAGCAAACGCAATGGCGCTCTTTCCTTTTGTACTTGCCAAAGAAAAAAACCTTGCCAAGTACATCATAAATCATGAAAAAATACATTTAAAACAACAGCTAGAGCTACTTATTTTACCGTTTTATTTGTGGTATATAATTGAGTTTTTGGTATTATTGGTTAAGTATAAAAACAAAAAGCTGGCCTACATAAATATCTGTTTTGAAAAAGAAGCCTACCAAAATCATTACAATTTTATTTATAGAAAAAAAAGGAAGCCTTACTCTTTTTTGGAGTACTATAAAAAGTAATTTTATTCTAGAAAAGATTAACTATTAAACTGATTTGTATACTAATACATAAAAATGGGCAATAGTAAAGAAAGCCAAAGATAGTTTTTGATTTTCTTAAAAGAATATTTGATGTCATGGTTAAAGATTCACTTTTGAACAAAAAAAAAGGTTTACATTTCTGTAAACCTTTGTGGGTAATGTAGGATTCGAACCTACGACCCCCTGCTTGTAAGGCAGGTGCTCTAAACCAGCTGAGCTAATCACCCTTTTGTTCTGCCTCTTTATTCAAATCGGTTCACAAAAGTAGTTTTTTAATTTTAATCTGCAAACTATTTTTAAAAAAATATTACATTTATATAAATATTCATTAAAAAAAGATTGAAAAAGCTTCTGATACAACTAAAAAGAGTTTTAATAACAACGTTTTTGATGTTATTAGTGGTTTTTGCTGCACTCATGTTTTTTAAAGAAGACATAAAAAAAATATGTTTAGACAATATTAGTGAAGTACTGGCTACAGAAGTAAGCTTGTCAGCTGTAGAATTTCAGTGGATTCAAAGTTTTCCAAAAGTTACTTTGCACATAGAAAATCTAAAAATAAAAGAATCTTTGAAGTCAAGCCAAGATTCTCTTTTAGTTATTAAGAGCATAAACCTTGGGTTTGATATCACTGAATTGTTTAAAGGGAATTTTGTGATTAACTCTTGTAAACTTTCTAATGGATACATACATCTAAAATTTTTTGAAAACGGATCTAATAATTTCTCTATTCTAAAAGAAACCAATACAAGCAAAGAACAAGCACCTTTTAGTTTTAAAATAGATGAACTTGAATTAGAAAATGTTGAAATTGAGTATTGGGATCTAAAAGCAAAACAAAAACACAAGATTTTTGCCCTTGAGGCTCAAAGCGCCATTAGCCACATCAAAAACCTAACTCATTTAGGTATAGAGGGTCAGTTTATTTGTTTGCAGTTAGGAATTGGAAACGAGGCTTTTTTAGAAAAAAAACCCTTTAGTGTTGAGGCTAAACTTACATACGATTCTGATAAAAAGAATATTTTGTTTAATAACAGTAAGTTGACTCTAGAAAAAGCATTATTTGAAATAGACGGCAACATTTTTATAGAACAAGAAAAATATTGGAACCTTAAAATAGGCTCACCAAATACAGATGTGCAAGCTATGGTTTCCTTGTTGCCCCACGAGATTAGCAAAGACCTCTTAGAGTATAAAAGTACGGGCAATCTTTATTTTTCTGGGAAAATAATAGGTTTACAATCTGCTACACAAAGTCCTCTTATTGAATTTGATTTTGGATTTAAAAACGCTTCTTTTTACCACCCAAAAGTTGAACAAAAAATCACAAATGCTCAACTACAAGGTAAATTTTCTAATGGTAAAAATAGAAACAATAGTACTAGCTTGCTTTCTTTAAAAAATTTCTCGGGGTATTTAGGAAAAGATTTACTAAGTGGCAACATATTAATTAAGAATTTTGACAACCCTTATTTAGATGTAGACCTAAAAGGAGATTTCAATATTGCCGCAGCACTTAAACTTTATCCTGTAAAAAAAATTAAATCCGCCACAGGTTTTATAGAAGCAGACGTAAACTTTAAAGGCAAACTATCTGATTTAACAGATGTAAAAAAAACACAGTTTATAAAAACTTCTGGAAAATTTGTCATTAAAGACCTTAATTTTCAATTAGAAGATGTAGGCGTGGATTTTAAAGCATTTAATGGCAAATTCTTCTTCGAAAAACATGACTTAGGCATTTCTAAATTGGTTGGGAATGTAGGCAAAAGCGATTTTGAACTAAAGGGATTTTTCAAAAATTTTATAGCATATGTGCTTCTAGATCACGAAATATTAAAAATTCAAGCGGAGTTTAATAGCCAATTTTTAGACCTAAATGAAATCCTGAGCAAAGCTATGAATGAATCAGAAGTGAAAATAACAAAATTAAACTCAAAGAACTACTCTTTTCGTCTTTCTCCTTTTTTAGCATATGATTTAAACTGCCATATCAAGAAAATAGATTTCAGAAACCTATCTGGGCAGTTTGCTGGCAAAGACTTGAGTGCCAAGTTGCAGTTAAGAGATCAAATACTGAACTACCAAAATTTATCTATGGATGTTGCCAACGGATTTGTACAAATGAGTGGTGTTATAAATGCTTCTGACTCAAGCAAAATAAAAGTAAGAAACAATACCAAAATAGAAAATCTAAATGTAAAACAAGCTTTTTTTATTGTAGAAAACTTTGGCCAAAAATTCATTACAGACAAAAATTTAGACGGAGTACTTACTGCTAACATTGAGACCCTGATGAATTTTGATTCAGAATTAAAATTGGACATCAACAGCATTAGCTCTATTGCAGAAGTAAAAATTAAAAACGGAGCGCTAATTAATTTTGACCCAATGCAAGAAATAGGTGTATTTTTGCGTAAAAAAGCATATTCTAAATATCTAAAATCTTCTAATTTTAACAAAGTAAGTTTTTCTGAGCTTAGCAATACTTTTTATATAAACAAAAGTGTTATAGAAATACCTGAAATGGTAGTTCAGAGCGATTTAGCATCAGATTTAACAATTACAGGCACGCATAGTTTTGATAATAAAATAAATTATAAAGTAAGTTTTCCGTTAGTAAACTATACTAGAGATGAGCGTTTAGAAGAAAAAGGGATAGTCTTGGACAATAAAAAAAGATGGTATTTATACCTTACCATAAAAGGAACAGTAGAAAATTATGTGATAGATATAGACCAAAACAAAAGTCTAAAATCTGCTGTATCTGCAGCCTCTGAAAGGGTAATAGATCTTTTTAAAGAAGAAAAAGAAGAAGATAAAAAAATCATACCATTAGATACTTCTAGCACAATGGATTATCTCATAATGGAGGAACTTTAACAAAAAACACATGACACTTATAAAATCTATATCAGGAATTAGAGGCACTATAGGAGGTACGCCAGAAACAAATCTTACGCCATTAGACACTGTACGTTTTGCATCTGCTTATGGAACGTGGGTAAAGCAAACATTTGATAACCCAAAAATAGTCATTGGCAGAGATGCTAGGGTTTCTGGACAGATGATAAGTGACCTGGTATCTGCCACCCTAGTAGGGCTGGGCATAGATGTTTTAGACTTAGGACTTAGCACTACACCAACAGTAGAAATGGCAGTAGTAATGGAACAGGCTCAAGGAGGAATAATTTTTACTGCAAGTCACAACCCCGCGCAATGGAACGCACTAAAACTTCTAAATCATAAAGGCGAATTTATTTCTGGCGAAGCGGGACAAATTATTTTAGAAATAGCAGATAAAAACGCTTTTGATTATGCCCCATATGACCAACTAGGGAAAATAACTAAAGACAGTACATACATTCAAAAACATATAGATGCCATTCTTAAGTTACCTTATGTAGATGTAGCACTTATTAGAAGTAAAAATTTTAAAATTGCAATTGATTGTGTAAACAGTACTGGGGGCATTTCTCTACCTCCACTTTTAGCCCAACTTGGTGTAAGCCAAGTAAAATCTTTGTATTGCGAGCCAAACGGTCTATTCCCTCATAACCCAGAGCCTCTGGCAGAACATTTAACAGAACTTTGCGCCTTAGTAGTAGAAGGCAACTATGATATGGGAATAACTGTAGATCCAGATGTAGATAGGCTTGCATTTGTGAGTGAAAATGGCGAAATGTTTGGCGAAGAATATACATTGGTGGCTGTGGCAGATTTTATGCTGGACTTAAAAGTTGGAAATACCGTTTCTAATCTTTCTTCTTCTAGGGCATTAAGAGATTTGACAAAACAAAAAGGAGGCAAATATACGGCTTCTGCTGTGGGCGAAGTAAATGTGGTGGCAGAAATGAAAAGAACCAATGCGGTCATTGGTGGAGAAGGCAACGGCGGTGTAATTTTACCAGAATTGCATTACGGAAGAGATTCTTTGGTAGGCATTGCTCTGTTTTTAACACATCTTGCAAAGAAAAACACAACCCTCTCTGCCCTAAAAGCATCATATCCACAATATTTTATTTCTAAGAATAAAATAGACCTTACTCCCAATTTAGACGTAGATTTAATTCTTCAAAAAGTGGAGGAGTTTTATATAGAAGAAGAAGTAAGTACTATAGACGGAGTAAAAATAGATTTTGAAGAGGGTTGGGTGCATTTAAGAAAATCCAATACAGAGCCTATCATAAGGGTATATTCAGAATCTAAAAACGAGCAAGAAGCAAATGATTTGGCTCAGTCTGTGATAGACATAGTAAAAAAAGTAAGTGCTCAGTTAGCTTGAAAAAAATATACCTAGATAATGCCGCAACTACAGCCCTAGACCCTCAGGTTTTGGAGGCTATGATGCCGTATTTATTAAATCATTACGGAAACCCTTCATCATCTCACTATGCTGGCAGAGAGGCAAAAGCAGGCATAGAGAGCGCCAGAAAAAGTATTGCTCTTCAGATTGGGGCAAAATCTTCTAGACTAATATTTACAAGCGGAGCTACAGAGTCTAACAACCTAGTGTTTAAGTTTGCACAAAAGGATTTAGGCATACAACACGTTATAGTTTCGCCTTTAGAACATCATGCGGTTTTATACACTGCCCAGCAGCTTTTTGGAAGTAATGTACACTACGTCTCACACTCTAATTCTGGAGAGGTAGATTTATTAGAACTAGAAAAATTACTTGTGCGTTTCCCAAATTCATTGGTTTCTATAATGCACGCCAATAATGAAATAGGTATAATAAACCCAATCAAAGAAATATCTGTCATATGCAAAAAGTATCATGCATTATTACACTCAGATACGGTTCAATCTATAGCTCACCAAACCATTGATGTAGAAAACCTTGGATTAGATTTTATGGTTTGCTCAGCACATAAATTTCACGGACCAAAAGGTGTAGGTTTTTTGGCAATGGGTAAAGATTTTGTACTTACAGCTAACCAATATGGTGGTACGCAAGAAAAAAATTTACGTGCAGGCACAGAAAATGTGGCCTCTATTGTGGGTATGGCAAAGGCACTAGAGTTAGTACTATGCAATCTAGAGCAAAATGAAAATCACATTAAGTACCTCAAGAAATATTTAGTAAAAGAACTATCTCAAATGAACGGGATAAGCTTTAATGCCCACTCTGATTCAGAACTAGGCATATTGCCATCTATTTTAAATATAAATTTACCAAAAGATAGATACAATGAAATGACTCTTTTTTCATTGGATTTAAGTGGCATAGCGGTAAGCGGCGGTAGTGCTTGTGGATCTGGTGCGTTAAAAGGATCACATGTTTTGAGTCATTTAAATCCAGAAAACAACCAAGTAGCTCTAAGAATCTCATTTTCTAAATTCAACACCGTAGAAGAGTTGGATTATTTTATGGAGGTATTAAAAAGGATTTAATAGATCTGTTTTACATTCGGGAATACTTAAGATAAAATAGGATTTATAAAATATTAAATCCTATTTACTTTTCAAAAGTTATTTTAGAACCAATACTATCCATTTCTAGTTAGGATCTACTGAAAAAGTAAAGTAGTTTTGTGAATATCCGCTTTGATACCAGTACATATTATTTTTTTTGCGAAAAGGATCGAAGCGGAGCTCTTTTTTGCTTTTTCAGCAAAAAAAGCGAGAGCGTAGAGCCTGACCCGATAG
>JAYVIQ010000075.1:0-5242 GCA_043770215.1 Cytophagales bacterium
CATCTATGGAAGTTAAAGTTGAAGTTTTTACAGAAAATATTCCAGACAACCAAAAGCAATTTAAAAGCAATGAAGCGTATTTTACATTTGTTGGGGTAGATAAACAATTAAAACCTATCAAAGTACCTTCTATTTTACCAGTTACTTTAGAAGATCAATTGCTATTTGAAGGTGCTTTGAGACGAAGACAATTTAGGCTTTTGGTAGCCGGCAAAATAGAACCTAACGAAGCACCAGAATTACGTTCTTTTTTAGATTTAAAGTAAATTTATGGATCTTAACCCAATGGCTTTAGGCTATATTTTTGAAGACACACTTTTTCATTTTACTAATGACGGATTTATAAGTGTTAAAAACGACGCTTATTTTGGTAATAACCAATCAAACATTACAATAGTTAGTAAAAAACATTTTCAAAAAGAAGATTTTGATTTATTTGTTAAAATTTTAGCTGCATTAAAACTTTCTTTAGATGATGTAGCCCTTGTATGTAAAAAACCAGGAGTTGGATTTGATGAACTTATTATATCATTAGAGCCTAAAAAAATCATTTTATTTGGCATTAATCCTTTTGAAATTGGGTTTAAAGACGCTGTAGCAAACACTTACGAAATCATAGAGGTGGGCGCTATACAACTACTACAAGCAGAAGATTTTAGCGTTTATCACTTAGATGCATCTAAGAAAAAAGCACTTTGGCTCAACTTACAAAAACTTCTTGCTTAAATTTTTAGACTACCCTAAAAATAAATTTACTTTTGTCTAATATTTTCTTTAGTTTTATAAAAAAGAAATTTATTAGAAATGACTCAACTAAGCCAGTCAGAAGAAAATTATCTTAAAACAATTTTTCATGTCTATAGCGATACAGGGATAGATGTGGCAACAAATGAAATTGCTGAGAATCTAAGTACTAGTCCTGCTTCAGTAAGCGATATGCTAAAAAAGCTGAGTGTAAAAAAATTAGTTCATTATGAAAAATACAAAGGGGTAACCTTAACTGAAATCGGAAACACTTTAGCAACAAAAATTGTAAGAAAGCATAGACTTTGGGAGGTTTTTTTGGTGCAAAAATTACATTTTAGTTGGGATGAAGTACATGAAATTGCTGAAGAATTAGAACATATCCAATCTTCATTGCTTATTCAAAGACTAGATGATTATTTAGGGAATCCTACCCACGACCCACATGGTGACCCTATTCCTAATGAATTTGGCCAGTTTAATCATAAAGTAAAGATAATTTTAACTGATTTTGATATTCAAAAAGAAGCGATAGTAATGGGAGTGAAAGATACAGATTCTAAACTTTTGAAATATTTAGACAAAGTAGGTATAACCTTAGGTACTAAAATTAAAATTCTTGAAATAATGGAATTTGATTCTAGTATGGAAATAGAAATAAATGAAAATCAAAAACTTTTTCTTAGTAAAGAAATCTCTAAAAATATATTTGTAAACTAAATATGAAAAGAATTGCTTTGTACATTTTACTATTAGGTAGTATTATTTCTTGTGAAAAAGAGAGCAACAAAAATAACATTGTAGCTACAACCAACATTATTGCCAGTAGTTTAAAAGAAATTATAGGTAATGATGTCCCTATGGTTGTGCTTATGAATAGCGAAACTGATCCGCATGCTTACCAAGCAAGCCCTAACGATTATAAAGAGTTAGCTAACGCAAAAGTTATAGTTTCTAATGGCTTGCATTTAGAGGGTAAACTTCATGAAACAATTTTGGAAACTACAAAAAGCAATGGTTCTAAACACCTCCAATTTAGCGATGCACTCAGTGAAAATGAAATTATTTTTGAAGAACAAACAGTACCTGATCCCCACATTTGGTTTGATGTAGCACAATGGAAAAAATGTTTGACTTATACCGTAAATCAGTTGGTTTTGCTATATCCAGAGCATAAAATTAAGTGGTTGGGAAACCTTAAAAAATACAATTCAAAATTAGATGCTTGCCACATAGAAACGCAAAAAAAAATACGTTCTATTCCAAAAGTAACTAAAACACTTATTACAGCTCATGACGCATTTAGTTATTTATCAAGAGCATATAAAATAGCTATTAAACCTTTGCAGGGTCGAAATACAAATTCTGAACCTTCTATAAAAGAGGTAATAAATTTAAGTGAATTCATTGTAGCTAATAAAATAAAAGCAATTTTTGTTGAAACTACGGTAAATAAAAAATTCATTCTTTCCATACAGGAATCTTGCATTCAAAAAGGCCATAAAGTGGTTATTGGAGGAGAATTATTTTCTGATGCTTTAGGGGCTGAAAATACTCCAGAATCAACGTATATAGGAATGATAGAGCACAATACTAAGACAATTTGCAATGGACTCAAATAAGTTATGAATTCTTTAGAAACTAACGGATTATCAGTAGAATACCAAGGATTGTTTGTTTTGGACAATATAAACTTGTGCATTCCAGAACACACCTTGTCTGCTATTGTAGGACCAAATGGTGCAGGGAAATCCACTCTTTTGAAAGCATCTTTAAACCTAATAAATAAAAAAAGTGGAGAAGTATTTTTTTGGAATGAAAGTTTTGAAAATCAAAGAAAAAACGTTGCATACATACCACAAAGAAGTTCAGTAGATTGGGACTTTCCTGCTAGAGTAGTAGATGTAGTATTGATGGGTTTATATATACACAAAGGATTGTTTAAGAGAATTTCTAAAGAAAATAAGCAGGAAGTACTAAATGCTTTAGAGAGAGTAGGGTTGTTGGAGTTTCAAAATAGACAAATTTCTCAATTGAGTGGAGGCCAACAACAACGTGTATTTATAGCACGAGCGTTGGTTCAAAATCCAGATTTATACATTATGGATGAGCCGTTTGCTGGAGTAGATGTACAATCTGAACATGCCATTTTACAAATTTTAAAAGATCTTGTTGTAGAGAAAAAAACTATTTTGGTTGTTCATCATGATTTAGATACTGTGAAAGATTATTTTGATTATGTTGTTTTGCTCAATAAAGAAATAAAAGCACAGGGAAGCGTAAAAGAAATATTTACAAATGAAAACCTTAGAAAAACCTACGGAAGTTTAATCCCTAATTTTTCTGAGTTGTAATTATGGACTCAATTCTTTTAAATATTCTCATAGCTTTATTAGCTCTTTCTATTACAAGTGCAATCACAGGGGTGTACGCATATTTAAAAAACGATAGCTTATCTGCAGATTCTATTGCCCACAGCACTTTGCCTGGAATACTCATTGGTTTTATGTTTGCAGGCTATAAATCTAATGTGCATTTGTATTTAGGTGCAGTAAGTACAGGTTTATTTAGTCAATTTTTAATTAGTTATTTACAAGCGCATTCAAAACTCAAAAAAGACAGTATTACGGCTATAGTACTTACCTCACTTTTTGCTTTAGGTTTAGTTTTGATCAAATATGTTTTAGACAATCCAACCTACAAAAACAAAAGTGGTTTAAGTCATTTTCTTTTTGGGCAGGCTGCCTCTATTCAGTACTCTGATGTCCTTTTCATCACATGTATCTCACTCTTTGTATTAATTATTTTCTTTTTTTTCGGTAGAGCAATAAAAGCATTGTCCTTTGACCCAATTTTGTTTGATTTGATTGGCTGGTCAAAAACTAAAATAAATTTTGTTTTTGATGTTACACTCACATTAACTGTAATTATTGGAATCCAATCTGTGGGTGTTGTTCTTATGTCTGCGCTTATTGTTACACCAGCTGTCATTGCAAGGGCTTTATCTAATGAATTTAAAAAAATTGCATTTATTTCTATTCTTGCAAATTGCACATGTGTGTTGTTAGGGACTTTTATTTCCTATCAATTAGAAAATCCTACGGGTCCTTGGATTATTATATCATTATCAGTAGTTTGTTTTATAGCCCTGCCCATAGGAAGTAAACTAATAAAAACAATAAGGTAATGTACCAGATTTGGATTTATATTATTGCACTTTTGATTGTTATTCCTAGCACTTTGCTCGGTTGCTTTTTGTTGCTCAGAAAATCTGTTATGGTCAGTGACGGTATTTCTCATTCTATTTTGCCAGGTTTAGTTATTGGATTTTTGGTGACTAAATCTTTGTATTCACCCATTTTATTGTTGTTTGCGTCTTTGTTTGGTGTCTTTACTATTGTACTTATGGAATGGATTTATAAAAATGATAGAATTAAAAAAGAAGCATCTATAAGCATAAGTTTTACATTTTTGTTTGCAGTAGGAATTTTACTTATTGCAAATTTCACTTCAGAAAATACTGAATTACATCAGGAGTGTATACTTTATGGAGATTTAAACGCCGTACCTTTGCATACTTTATTTATAAATGGAATAGGGTTAGGTCCAAAAGCTTTGTGGACTTTACTCTTATTGAATATTTGTGTTATTTCTTGCTTGTTTATTGGTTGGCGTGCATTGAATGTTACAAGTTTCGATCCTATTTATGCAACAAGTATAGGATTCAATCCAAAAAAATGGAATTATATTCTAATGACTTTAGTAGCTCTAACTGTAGTTATTGCATTTGATATTGTTGGAGCTATTTTGATTATTTCTATTATAGCAGCACCAGCGGCTAGTGCGTATCTGTTTTGTAAACAATTAAAATCATTTATTTTGCTTTCCTTATTTTTAGGTATTATTTACACTCTTTTAGGTATTTCTATTTCATTTTATTTTAATTTAATACTCTCTGCAACATTGGCTTTAGTATTTGGTGTTTTATTTTTAGTTTCTTTTTTTACACATAAATTTCTATTTGATGGCAAGGAGTATTGAAAACTAAATGATGTTAGATATTTATTTATTCACTTCTTTCGTTTATGGAATCATATTCTCTTTTAAGTATAGTTAAATCAAAATATAAGGGACTCAAATTAGGGGGGGGGCTAAAATAGCTATCGTAAACAAATGCTTTTAACTATTTTGTATAAAAATATCAACTCAGGCAGAGAGTATTGCATAAAAGACAAATTTACTTAGGTCTAATTAATACATTATCTTTTTTAGCCGTATAATTTTCAATTATAAATTTCTTTCCTTATTCAAAATCATTACTTTTACGGAGTAATTAACAATTAAGAAAGATGAATTTCCCAGACAATTTAAAGTACACAAAAGACCACGAGTGGATAAAAGTAGAAGGCAATCAAGCAATTGTTGGCATTACAGCATTTGCTCAGGTTGAGTTGGGCGAAATAGTTTACGTAGAAGTAGATACAATAGGAGAAATCAT
>JAYVIQ010000076.1:0-2868 GCA_043770215.1 Cytophagales bacterium
TTGCTTTTTCAGCAACAAAAGCGAGAGCGTAGAGCCTGACCCGATAGGGTTTCGCCCAAAATCACTAATCAATTCCTCTACTGGTACAATAACGGATATCCACAAAATAAATTTTTTATATATTCTGTAAGTATCTATTCTATGGAATTAGTTTTGAAGAGTCTCAAAAAACCCTTACTTTTCTATGATGCAACAAAATGTATATTGTTGTAGTATAATACTATTAAATTCTAAATTCACAAATCATGCAAGTTACCAGAGTACAAGACATATTTGAGAACTACATAAAACAATCTAATTTTGATGTAGCTATAAGCAAAAAATCTAATGGTAAATGGCACAACTACTCAAGCAAAGAATTTGAACAAAATGTAAATGAACTTGCACTAGGCTTTTTAGCCCAAGGAGTTTTGGCACAAGAAAAAATTGGAATTATTTCTTCTAACAGACCAGAGTGGCTTTTTGTAGATCTTGCTTTGCAAAAAATAGGAGCTGTAAGCGTTCCTATTTATCCTACCATAACCGTGGAGGATTACACATATATTTTTAATGATGCCGGCATAAAGATGGTTTTTTTAGAAACTCAAGAACTAGTTTCTAAAGCCAAAGAGGCTTGTAAAGATTTTGACTACGCTATTTCTATCTATTCTTTTAACCCAATAGATGGAGTGCCTCATTGGTCTGAGTTAAAACAAACTGCAACAGCAGAGCATACAATACATCTGCAAGAGAGGTCTAGAGCGGTAAAACCAGAAGATTTATTTACCCTTATTTATACTTCAGGCACTACTGGAAAACCAAAAGGCGTAATGTTAAGCCACAATAATTTAGTTTCTAACGTACTGAATTCCATTGACTTAATGCCTGTAGAAAAAGGAGAAAAAGTACTCAGTTTCTTGCCTATGTGTCATGTTTTTGAGCGCATGGTTATATACATCTATATGCAAAAAGGTGTAGCAATTTATTTTGCAGAAAATATGGAAACCATTGGTGACAACATTAAAGAAGTAAAACCAGCCATGTTTACAGCAGTACCAAGACTGCTAGAGAAAATTTATGACAAGATTATGGACAAAGCTTCTGCGCTTACTGGCATAAAAAAATTGTTGTTTTATTGGGCGCATGATTTAGGCTTAAAATATAATATAAATGACAATCAAGGTTTTTGGTATACTTTTCAGCTAAAATTGGCAAACAAAATTATTTTTTCTAAATGGCGTGAAGCTCTTGGCGGAAACATAAAAACCATTGTGTCTGGCAGTGCACCTTTGCAAACTAGATTAGCAACTATTTTTTGGGCTGCTCAAATACCAATTATGGAAGGGTATGGACTGACAGAAACCTCTCCTGTAATTTCTGTAAATGAAGTAAACCCTAAGTACAACCGAATAGGAACAGTAGGAAGGGTGATAAAAGGTGTTGAAGTAAAATTTGCTGAAGATGGTGAAATATTGGTAAAAGGACCAAATGTAATGATGGGCTATTACAACAAACCAGGGGAAACAAACGAAGCTATAAAAAATGATTGGCTACATACTGGAGATATTGGGGAACTAATAGAAGGGAAATATTTAAAAATCACTGATAGAAAAAAAGAGATATTCAAAACCTCAGGAGGTAAATATGTGGCTCCAACATTGTTAGAAAACAGACTTAAAGAATCGCCAATAATAGAACAAGTGATGGTAGTTGGAGATGGACAAAAATTTCCTGGGGCTTTACTAGTGCCTAATTTCGAATCATTAAAGAAATATTGTATCCATAAAAAAATAACATATTCTACTGATGCAGAAATAATCTTGCACCCAACAATTATAGACAAATTTAAACGAATTATAGAAGAGAAAAATGTATACTTTGCCCAATGGGAAAAAGTAAAACAATTTAGGATTTTACCCAATCTTTGGTCTATAGACGGAGGAGAACTAACCCCAACGCTAAAACTTAAAAGAAAATCTATTGCAGCTAAGTATGCTATGCAAATAGAAGAGATTTATAAATGCATGCCCTAAAAATAGCAGATTTATTCTTAATACCTCTTTATTCTTAAATATTGTAACTCCATATATATAGTAGACTGAACGCATTGGCAATAAATACTTTTTTTACACTTGAAATAGGTAAAAAAAAATCGTGTAGTTAAGTTTATGAATCAAATACGCACATGCTTGCTATTAAGATAACAATTGTACTGATTTTAGGGTTTTTAGCTCTTTCATTTACGCTTCAAACAAGCTTTCTTTCAGAACAAAAGAAATATGAAAGGGTTAGAACAGCTTTAAAAGAAAAGGAAGTATATATAGATAAGAAATTAAAGGAATGCAAAATTTCTAGAGACAACCTTAACATTATTTTTGTTGCCTACAAAGACAATGATCTTTTGGAGATTTATGCCAAGACCAAACTAGAGACTACCTATAAGAAATTTTTTTCTTACCGTATATGTTCTCGTTCTGGACAACTTGGGCCAAAAACAAAGCAAGGAGACTTACAAGTTCCAGAGGGTTTTTACCACATAGATAGGTTTAACCCAGCCAGTAGTTTCTATTTATCTCTAGGACTTAATTACCCAAATCTTGCCGACAAAAGAAAAAGTAAAGCAAGCGATTTAGGTGGGGACATTTTTATCCATGGTTCATGTGTAACCGTAGGCTGCTTGCCTATGACAGACAATTTTATAAAAGAAATTTATTTACTAGCTGTTTACGCCCGTAACAATGGACAGAAAAACATTCCAGTATATGTATTTCCATTCAAAATGACGGACCAAAACATGATAATATACAACGCCAAATACAAAAACAACAAAGCCTTGCTATCTTTTTGGGAAAATCTAAAAATTGGCTATGACAAATTTGCTAAAGACTG
>JAYVIQ010000077.1:0-7036 GCA_043770215.1 Cytophagales bacterium
ATAAAATTTTCATTAAACATTTTTTTTTGTTTTAAACGAATACTAAATCTTTTCTATTCTATCATAAAAAAAGTGGTTCAACTAAAGTTCTAATTGCTAAATAGCTTATTTTTAGCTAAAAATAATTTGGTTTAGGCTATCAGCTAAGTAAATGAGCTATAATAAAAATATATTTTATTTTTTTTACAAGATTAATAGAATTTTAATTTCATTTTTTTTTTTTTTGACTTTTTTGAAGTATAAATAAAGCAAAGGATTAATCTTAGACAATGAAATTTATAACAATTCAAAGCATTTTAGGATATAAAACTTAGAAAAAAGTAAAATAAAAGAGGTCAAAGACTGTTATTTTAACAGAATACGGCTACCTTTGTATCCCATAGGTAAAACACTTATGGCATCTACAAAATACATCTTCGTCACCGGTGGGGTGACCTCTTCTTTAGGCAAAGGAATACTAGCAGCATCACTTGGTAAGTTGTTGCAGTCTAGGGGCTATTCCGTATCAATTCAAAAATTTGATCCATATCTAAATATAGATCCAGGAACTTTGAATCCGTATGAGCACGGAGAGTGCTACGTGACGGATGACGGTGCTGAAACGGATTTAGATCTTGGGCATTATGAAAGATTTTTAGATACACCTACTTCACAAGCAAACAACATTACTACGGGTAGAGTATACAATAATGTGATGACTAAAGAGCGTCTAGGTGAGTTTTTAGGCAAGACCATTCAAGTTATCCCTCATATCACAGACGAAATTCAAAGAAACTTTGAACTAGTAGCACAAAAAGGGTTTGATATAATTATTACAGAGATAGGTGGTTGCGTTGGAGATATAGAGGCCTTGCCTTTTATAGAAGCAATTAGGCAATTTAAATGGGGTAAAAAAAGAGAAGATGTAATGAATATACATCTTACTTTAGTCCCTTATTTGAAATCAGCAGGAGAAATTAAAACTAAGCCTACACAACATTCTGTAAGAGCACTTTCTGAAGCAGGCATACAACCAGATATAATTGTATGTAGATCTGACAAAAAATTAGCTAAGGATGTAAGAGAGAAAATTTCAAGATTTTGTAATGTAGAAACTGAAGCAGTTATAAGTGCTTACGATATGAAATCTATTTATGATGTTCCTTTAGAACTTAAAAATCAGAAATTAGATGAAATCACGCTTAGAAAACTAAACCTTATTACCAAAAGCGAACCAAATTTAGATGCATGGAAGGTTTTTGTTGAGAAATTAAAAAATCCAAAGCAGATAGTAAAAATTGGTTTGGTAGGAAAATACGTTCAATTGCCTGATGCATACAAAAGCATTGTAGAATCTTTTATACACGCTGGAGTCTCTAACGATTGTAAAGTAGAGCTTAAATGGATTTTGTCTGATGATTTATTGACTGAAGATGATGTGCAATTAGCCCTAGAAGGATTAAGCGGTGTCTTAGTTGCTCCAGGTTTTGGAGAAAGAGGTATAGAAGGTAAAATAAAATCTATTAAGTACTTAAGAGAAAAACAAATTCCTTTTTTTGGCATTTGTTTGGGTATGCAATGTGCAGTAATGGAGTTTGGTAGAAATGTTTTGGGCCTAGAAGGAGCAGCATCTACAGAACAGATTCCAAATGCTCAACATCCTGTAATAGACCTAATGGAGGATCAGAAAGAAGTGACTGAAAAAGGCGGGACTATGCGTTTGGGTGCTTATCCTTGTGAATTGAAAGAAGGGACTCTGGCAAGACAGATTTATGGCACTGCTAAAGTAATGGAGCGACACAGACATAGGTATGAGTTTAATAATGCTTACTTAGATCAGTACGAAAAAGGAGGAATGAAAGCATCTGGAATAAACCCTGATTCTGGATTAGTAGAAATAGTGGAGTTGCCAAATCACCCATTCTTTATTGGTACACAATATCACCCTGAACTTAAAAGTACAGTTTTAAGACCTCAACCAATTTTTGTAGCTTTTGTAAAAGCAGCTTTAGATTTTATGAATAAAGCGTAACTTGTTAAATATTTAGAACAGAAAAAATGAACTTAGATAGAAATCAAATCATAGGAATAGTACTTATTGCCTTAATGTTTATTGGCTTTACTTATTTTAGTCCAGTAGAAGAACAAAAATCAGTTAAAAAAGAATCGGTTTTAAACCCGAAAAAACAGACACTTGCTTTAGCTTCCAAACAAATAGTATCAGCCACAGACAGCATACAAAAAACTGTTGTTCCTGAGAGAATATTACAAATTGAAAATAAAGATATAAAATTAAAAATATCTTCTAAAGGTGCTAGAATTTTTGATGTGGTTTTAAAGAATCATTTTAATTATGATAAAAAATCAAACGTAGTTCTGTTTCAAAAAGCATTGACAAACCAAAAAACACTTGCTGGAACTATAGACTTAAATGATTCTACACTAAACTACTCTATAAGCGAGCCAAAAGCTTACTTAAATGTGGTTGGAGAGACAGAAAAAATAACTTTAACAGCTACTTTGCCAAACGGTAAAAATGTAATTCAAACCTATATAGTGTCTAAGGAGGGTTTTTTGGTAGAGCATTCTATTGCAGGAACAGTTCTAAATGACCAAAGTACTTTGGGTTTTGATTTAAAAAATACACTAGCAGTTACAGAAAGAAAATTTAATAATGTAGACGCCTTAAAGTTTGAACGTCAACATACTAGCCTAAATTTCCTTACCTCAGATGATTCTTTTGAAGAGTTGATGGGTATGAACAGAGACGATGATGCACCAGAATTAAAAGTGCAATGGTTTACATTTAGAAGTAGGTTTTTTGACATAGGTATTGCACCAGAAAACCAAATGTCTAATGTAAAATTTGAAACCTATCACGGTTCTGAACTTACAGATACAAACTATTTAAAAACCATGTCTGCGTCTTACAAAGTAGACTTAAACAACAAAAAAGAATACAACGCAAAATTATATTATGGTCCAAATGATTATTATGTACTAGATGCAACTGAAATAAAGGATTTTGGAAAAAATGTAGACATGGGATGGCTTATTTTTGGTGTAATTAACAGATACATTATCTTACCTGTATTTCATTTTTTATCTAATTTTGTAGGAAATTTTGGATTGGTTATTTTCTTTTTGGTTTTGTTTATAAAAATTGTATTGTTTCCCATAGCATATAAATCTTACCTTTCAATGGCTAAAATGAAAGCCTTGAAACCAGATATAGATGCATTGAAGGCTAAACACGGCGACAATCAGCAGGCTTTTGGTGCTGCCCAAATGGGATTGTATAGAGAGGCGGGTGTAAATCCAATTTCTGGTTGTTTGCCCCAATTGCTCCAAATACCTGTATTGTTTGCACTATTTAGGTTTTTTCCTAACGCAATTCAATTGCGCCAAAAAGACTTTTTATGGGCAAATGACTTGAGTACATACGATGGAATTATAGGATGGGATACATGGTATTGGGGAATAGGTTCTCATTTAAGTATTTTCACTATTTTGATGACAGTAACTACACTAGTAAATACTTGGTACAACAGTCAGTTTAGTTCTATGTCTCCTGGCCAAGATAATCCAATGGCACAACAAATGAAATACATGATGTATTTTATGCCTTTAATTTTCTTTTTTGTATTAAATGATTATCCATCTGGTTTAACTTATTATTATTTCTTGTCTACGTTATTCACTATTGGTCAGCAATTTGTGGCAAATAAGATGATAGATACAGACAAACTTAGAAAATCTATAGAGTCTAACATCAAAAACAGTGCTTCTGGCACAGTTAAGAAATCTAGATTTCAGCAAAGATTAGAAGAAGCGATGAAAACACAAGAGGCTCTTAAGAAAAAATAGTTGTTTTCAAACCTCTCCAAATTTAATCTATGTCTTTGTTTACAGTACAAAGGCATAGATTTTTTTTTGTGAATATCCGCAATGATACCAGCATCTATTATTTTTTTGCGAGAAGGATCGAAAAGGAGCTCTTTTTTGTTTTTTCAGAAAAAAAAGCGAGAACATAGAACCTGACCCGATAGGGTTTCGACCAAAATCACTAATCAATTCCACTACTGGTACAATTACTGATATTCACTTTTTTTTTATAGATTAGATACAAATCAAAGAAAGCTCAAAAGAATTTTTTGAGGAAATAATACTAATTTAAAAGCTTAAAAATACTATAAACAGAGATTGTAAAATAACTATTTTTTAAAACCCCTTAATCCTTGTAAACCTCCTGTATGAAGTGCTATGATTTTGCTATTTTTGGGGAAAAGGCCTTCTAAAGACATTTTTTTTAAGCCTAAAAGCATTTTTCCTGTGTAAATAGGATCTAGCTGAATGTTTGTTTCTTCTTTAAATTCATTTATGAAATCCCAAAGTTCGTTGTTTGTTTTTGCATACCCACCACAATGATTTTGAGTATTAATTTCCCAATTAGAATATTTGTCACAAAGTAAATCATGAACTTCTTTAACTATAAAATCTCCTTTTAGTGCAGAAAAACCTAAAATTTTGCTTTCATTTGGGCAACTTTTAATTAAGCCTGCAATTGTCCCTCCTGTACCAACTGAGCAACATAAATAATCAAACCTAAATGCTATCTCTGAAATTACCTCAGAAGTACCTAGTAAAGCATACTCATTTGTACCGCCTTCTGGTATAAGGTAAAAATCTCCAAATATTTCTTTTAAACTCTCAATGTATTTTAAGGTGTTTTTGTTTTTGTATTCAGTTCGGTTTACAAAGTGCAAGTGCATCCCAAATTGTTTTGCATCAGATAGGGTAGGGTTGTTGGAGTTCTCTTGCTCTCCTCTAATGATTCCAATGCTTTTATACTTGTGTTCTTTGCAGGCAAAGGCAAGTGCGTGTATGTGATTAGAGTAAGCGCCACCAAAGCTTAAAATAGTATCTTTGCCTTCTAATTTTGCCCGAGCTAGATTGTATTTTAGTTTTCTATACTTATTGCCAGATAATAAAGGATGTATAAGGTCTTCTCTTTTTATCCAAAGGTCTATAGAGGCACTTTCAGACCAATGAGTTTCTATTTTTTCTATTGGACTTGGAATTTGCATGGCTAAAGATATGATTATCTATTCAAAAATAACAGCGAGAGGTTTTACTTTTTTTGCACTAATTTGTAGCATTCATAACTTGAATTCAATGTTCTTTTTTTGATGCGTTCATTAATCTATTACACGACATTACTTATAACAAAAAAATCCTCGCTCTTTTAAAAGTGAGGATTTAAATATAAGACAAGAAAAAAATAAATATCTAAATTTATTAAACTATTTAGAATCTAAATAATTAATTATAAATACCTTGGCTTTCTGTTTTCTTTACTTAATGCTATTTATAATAGCATTAAATGTAGCGCTTGGTCTCATTGCAATAGATACTAATTCTGGATTAGGGAAGTAATAGCCATCTACGTCCAAAGCTTTACCCTGAACGGCCAATAATTCTGAAATTATTTTCTCTTCATTATTTTCTATTTCTTCTGCAATGGGAGTAAAAATTGCTTTAAGTTCAGCATCACTATTTTGGTTTGCTAAAGCTCTAGCCCAGTACATAGCTAAATAAAAGTGACTGCCTCTGTTGTCTATTTGACCAACTTTTCTTGCAGGACTTTTGTCATTTTCTAAGAATTTTTCAGTAGCTTCATCTAAACCAGCAGCCAATATTTTTGCTTTAGGGTTGTTGTTTACTTCAGAGTAGTGTTCTAATGAAACTGCCAAGGCCAAAAATTCACCTAGAGAATCCCAACGTAAGTAGTTTTCTTCATAAAATTGTTGAACATGCTTTGGAGCAGAACCACCAGCACCCGTTTCAAACATTCCACCACCATTCATCAGCGGAACAATTGACAACATTTTAGCACTTGTGCCTAATTCCAAGATAGGGAAAAGATCAGTATTGTAGTCTCTGAGTACATTACCTGTAACAGAAATAGTATCTTTGCCTTCTTTCATTCTTTGGCATGAAAACAAAGTAGCTTCTTCTGGCGTCATGATTCTGATATCCAATCCATTGGTATCAAAATTTGGTAAATAAGTAGTTACTTTTTTTATTACCTCAGCATCATGTGCTCTATTTTTGTCTAACCAAAAAATTGCAGGAGTGTTAGAAGCCCTAGCTCTATTTACAGCTAGTTTTACCCAATCTTGTACTGGAGCATCTTTAGTTTGGCACATTCTCCAGATATCTCCTTGTTCTACTAAATGTTCAAAAATTACTTTGTCACTTTCATCTGTAACAACTACTTTTCCTTTTTTTGAAATTTCAAATGTTTTATCATGCGAGCCATATTCTTCAGCCGCTTGAGCCATCAAACCTACATTTGGTACGGTCCCCATGGTTTTGGGGTCAAAAGCGCCATTTTCTCTACAAAAATCTATTACAACCTGAAAAATACCAGCATATGTACTATCAGGTATAACAGCTTTTGTGTCCTTTGATTTGCCTTCTTTGTCCCACATTTGACCTGAGTTTCTGATCATGGCAGGCATAGAAGCATCTACAATTACGTCACTAGGAACGTGTAAATTTGTAATTCCTTTATCGCTATCTACCATAGCCAAAGATGGGCCATTTTCTAAGCAAATATTTATTTCTGCTTCTACTTTTGTTTTTATTTCTGTAGAAAGTTTGTTTAGACCGTCTAGTAAATTTCCAAAACCATTGTTTACATTTACACCTACTTCTTCCAATTCTGGACCATATTTTTCAAAAACTGATTTAAAATAAGATTTTACCGCATGACCAAATATAATTGGATCTGATACTTTCATCATTGTAGCTTTCAAATGCAAAGAAAATAAAAGTCCTTTTTCTTTTGCATCAGCCACTTGTTCATCTAAAAATAGAACCAACGCTTTTTTGCTTAAAAGGGTAGCATCTACAATTTCACTTGCTTGAATTTTTAATCCCTCTTTTAATATTTGAAAAGTTCCGTCATTAGCCTGTAATTCTATTTTTAGGGTAGTAGCATCGGATATGGTTATTGATTTTTCATTACTTTTGAAATCATCTTTGCCCATGG
>JAYVIQ010000078.1:0-12471 GCA_043770215.1 Cytophagales bacterium
CAATGCTATGCCAAGATGGGCTAAATCTCTACAAACACCAGTTCCTTGAACATTTATTTCAGAAGCAGATAACGGATAAACAGAGCTTTCTGGTAGGTAAATTATGTTTTCTAACAACCATTTTTCTATAGCAGACACTTGGTCAAAACCGGGAGCCGCATTTTTAACAATATCAAAAGTCATACTATTAAATCTATCAGACTCACAATATCTACTAGGTAGTAAATATTTTAAAATATTGCTAGGTAGATTTTGAATCTCAACAAAGCTTGCACCAGGTTGTTCATCAAAAAACTCTTCTGTATGAACCTCAGTGGATGTATTTATTGTAAATCTCCCAGCGGGAGCCATTAGTCTTTGGCATAGATTGCCATATTCATCTGTAAATTCTGTCACAGATACATTTGGGGTAATGATATATTCTTCTTTCTCCACCCATTGTTGGGCACCTATTCTAGGTCTAAGCATAAGTATAAAAGGAGTAGGATATTGAATATCAAAAGCCAATTTACAACTTGTTTTTAGCCACATAATAACTATTTTTTTAAAGAGATTCTGCCACAGAAGTTTGGCTTGCTATCAAATGTAGGCTTAAAAATGAGGAAATAACAGAATTTTTTTAAATATTTAACATGATCTATTTTATAAAAAGAATATGTTTTGTAAAGTGGTAAAGCTTCAAATAGAACCTAATTCCTATTTTTTTAAAAAAGTGTATTAAAATAAGTGATTTTAGTGATCTTAATAGTGTTTTTTTAAACTCTTTTAACAATGGATTTACTCATCAAAAACAAAAACTTTTAATTTTATGTATAAAACCTATTTCTTTGTCCTTTTAAAGATTCCTTTAAATAATGTGATTTCAATTCATTACCTTTGCAAGAATAAAATAAATCCTTAAATATTCCTACTATAAATTCTTTGGGAATACTAAAAATCATTGCATGCAATTTGAACAATTAAACATAATAGAGCCAATCATAAAGGCACTAAAAGAACAAAATTATACAGAACCAACAGCTATTCAAGAAAAAGCAATACCACTAGTTTTACAAAGATTAGATTTATTGGCAAGTGCCCAAACAGGTACAGGAAAAACTGCGGCCTTTGCTATCCCAATTATACAGCTTTTACATACAGACAGGTTAGAAAATAAAAATTCACGTCAAATAAGGGCTTTAGTACTTACACCTACTAGAGAATTGGCAATTCAGATAGCAGAGAATTTTACGCATTACTCTAAACATGTAGGAATTAAAAACACTGTTATATTTGGAGGCGTAAATCAGCACCATCAAGTAGAAGCAATTCATAAGGGGGTAGATGTTTTAATTGCCACACCTGGTAGGTTGTTGGATTTGATGAACCAACGCTTGATTCAATTAAAAGACATTCAATATTTTGTGCTAGATGAAGCAGACAGAATGTTGGATATGGGCTTTATAAACGATATTAAAAAAGTTTTGGCTGTGTTGCCTGCCAAGAGACAGAGTTTGTTTTTCTCTGCCACTTTGCCAAATAATATTGTAGAGCTTTCTCAGAAAATTCTAATAAATCCAGAAAAAGTAGAAGTAAGTCCAGTATCTTCTACGGCGCATACCATTCAACAATTTATGTATTACACAAACAAGGGAACCAAAAAATCTCTTCTGTTTCATATACTCAAAAATAAAGACATAGATCAGGTGTTGTTGTTTTGTAAAACAAAACATGGTGCAGACAAAATTGTAGATAATCTAAAAAAACAGGGTGTTGTATCTGCTGCAATCCATGGAGATAAAGCTCAAAACCAACGCCAGAAAGCATTGAACTTGTTTAAAAACAAAGAAATACGAGTTTTGGTAGCTACAGATATTGCAGCTAGAGGTATAGATATTGATAAACTAAAATATGTTATTAATTATGATATACCCAATCAGCCAGAAACGTATGTACACAGAATTGGAAGATCTGGAAGAGCAGGGGAAGAGGGTATTGCAATTTCTATTTGTGAACCTGAAGAAAACGAATTTGTGAAGGATATAGAAAAGCTTATTAATTTAAAAATAAATTTAGCCAAAGAAAATCCATATCCACAAACAGAAAATCCAATGAATGCCGCTCAGAAAAAAGAATCTGAGAAAGAAAAAAACAAACAAAAGCAAGCCTTTTTTGATGCTAAACGAAAAAAAGAAGGTACACAAAGAAGATAATCTATTATTTTGTTCTAAACCCAAATAATTTTGCTAAATTAAGATTTGGATGTTTTTAAATGATGTCAAAATAATTAACTAAAATAGACAGTATGAAAAATAAAGTTCAACTTTTTTTAGTGCTTTTTGTATTCTTTTCTTGGAGCCAACTTTCGTTTTCTCAAAGAAACGTAAAAAGTACTATTATAAAAACAAATATATTGAATCTAATTATGTTGCCTTCGTTACATGTAGAGCAACAAATTTCTAAAAGAGGTAGTTTGCAGTTAAATTTTCATAGGGCGAGCTTGGTTTTTATATCAGAAAATGAGTTTTTTAATGGTTCTTTAGATTATAGACATTACTTTTTTCAAAACAGTAAAAATACATTAAAGGGGTTTTATCTTTCTCCGGGAGTAAATATTTTTCACAACTATTTGTACTGGAAAACAGATGCTAAAAGCAACCTTACCACCCAAGGAATAAGTCAACTTGGGTTGCAGTTCAAAACAGGGTACCAGTGGCTGTGGTTTCAAGATAGAATGTCTTTGGATATTGGCACAGGCGGAGTAGCAGATATAGTAACATTACAAAAAGATTTTGGTGGGGATCAGAGAAATAAAACGTGGAGATTTAATATAAGTTTTGGTCTAAATTTGACCGCTTTTCCTCTAATAGGCAGGGGTAATGAGCCAAAATACCAAAGAAGAAGGATGTAAATGTAGTTTATAAACTAAAGTGAAAACCAAGTACTTTTAAAATTTAATGCAGCCATATTCAAAATACAATTGAAACTTTAGGCAGTACTGGATTATGTATTACAATTGAATTTCTAAAGTAAACGCTTTTTTATTTAAAAGAAATAAACCTCTTCATGATAATACAGATGTAAATGCTGTTAAGATCCAAATGTCTTTAAAATACTGCTGAATGTTTTTTCTAGCTCATTTTTTTGTTGAGAATTACCATACTTTTCCACACAAAAGTCGTGGGCATTTAAAGCTATTTTTTTTGAAATATCGGGATTAGAATATATAAAATTTAATTGTTCGTACCAATCTTTATTATCTCTTGCCAATAACCCATTTTTGCCATGATCTATTACTTTATCGTAAATAAACGTATCAGTAGCTATAGTTGGTACTTTTAAAATAGCAGATTCAAAAAATTTCAGTTCAGATTTACAATTTGTAAAAGTATCTTTTACTAGAGGGATAATGTTTACATCTACCTCTGCAATTTCGTATTGTAAATTTTGGTAGCTTACCAATGGGCACATTTCAACCCTATCCATAAGATGATTGAATTCTGGAGGCAAATCTATAAAGCCTACAATTTTTAAGTGAGTGTTTTTGTATTTTTTTAAAAACTCAATTATACCTCTCACACAATGTTTAAAATCATTGTTGTGTGAGTGAGATCCACTAAAGTATCCTATTTTAAATGTGTCAGCGCAGTATAAACTTTCTTTGTTTTGAACTAAATTTTTGCTTATTTCTTCTTGCTCTAAATTCAAAAAATTTTGAATAATCCATACAGGTTTATCATAATCTTTTTTTATTAAATCTGCCAAAAAATTATTAGTACAAATAAATCCTTCACATTTTTTCATTACTAAATTATAGTTAGATGCATGAAATAAAACTTCTTTATACTTATCTAAGTTTTTTACATTTGGGTCTATGGAAAGCACATATTCCTTTAAATAGTCTATATTATAAATTAAATCATCTATATCGTATAGTACAGGTATTTGTTTTGTCTTTGCTAAATAGCAAAGAGTCTCAATTTCGTAGCTCCAATTAGTTCTTTGGAAAATTATTATGCTCATTAATGAAATGGAACTAAGAATTAGCTCTATTTCGGAGTTTAAAAAGTAAGATATTTCATAATTAGATTCTATTCCTAAACTTTGATCAAGATTATATGTTCTATACCTAAAAGTGGAGTTATCAAAATAATTCTTTATGTAGATAATTTTTTTAGTGTTGTTTTTTTTCTTCAACACAGAAATTCTTTCTTCAAAACTAGGGGTTACTAATTCGAAATTTTGAGTCTTTGGTTTAATGTAATTGTACATGAAATTTACTTAATTGAATCTACGTAGGAATATATTTTATCAAGCTCTAAATTCCAATCATTTAAAATATTATTATTTTTAAAGTTTTCAGCCCTTTTATTTGTATTTTTTGTTAGCTCTATAGCCTTTTCAAGCCCAATTAGCATAGCTTCCAAGTTTAAATCGGCACATATTATATTTTGTGAATATTGATTTAGATTTTTTTTGTTTTCGTAAATATTTGTTAAACAAATACCACCACTATTTGCTGTATCTAAAGGCGGATAACTTGGGTGAGGGGTGTAAATCATAGAGTAAGCTAAATCTACGTCTTTGATAAATTCTTGATAATCATTCCAGGATAATACCTCTAGATTTTTAAAAAGATTTAACCCAATATTGGTGTATTGTTGACATTCATCACCAGCCATGTAAAATTCCCATTCATCCAAATTAAATAAGTTTCTTTTGAAAGCCTCTAAAAGTACATCCATACCAAAATAGTATAAGTTTCTTTGGTGTGTAGGTCTGCCGTAGAAGAAAAACTTATATTTGCTTTTAGGAGAGAAAGAAACTGAGTTAGTTTTTTCAAAGGCGGGCTCAAAAAACATTGAATTACTAGATATGTTTTTGTATTTTTCGGAGGAGATTAAGCTGTTGTAAAGCAAAGAAGAGTTTATTATTGTGTTTAATCTATAATCTGATAATGTTTGATAGCAGATTAAATGAGTGTCTCCATGGTCATAAAAATAGGTTTCTAATTCCTGTAATATGTAAAAAATTTTATTGTTTATAAATGCGGTAGTATTAAGTATTTTGTTCGCCGAATACCACATATTGCTTAAAATTAAGTCTTTTTCGTTAAATTCTATAATGTCTGAATAAGTTTGTGATTTAACATCTATTTCAAACTCAATATTTAATACCTTTTTTAAAATGTTTAGGTTTGGACTTGAAGGAATCGTATCAATAATTTTTAAATTAAAACCCTTTTTTTGTGCTAAATGAACACATATTCGGAGTGTAGTTGCTTGACCTCCAAATATTTTTTTATTATCGTACCCATTGAAAAATAGGAGTATTTCTGGTTCTTTATTTTTATTATAACGCGTTTTATATGATCGAATCCCAAATTTTTTTGTTCTAAACTGTTCATAGTCTATATGTGTTTCAGAATGTAATTTGATTTTAAAAAATAAAGCCTTTACTGCCTTTTTTTTATAGTATAGAATTTGAAAAACATAATTTAATAGGTCTTGATCATGATTTTTATAGGGCGATAATCCTTCGTTAAAACCAATTTTCACATAATGTAACAGGGGGATTAAATTATTTTTTTTAATCAAAGGGTATTTGTTTAAATAATACTTTGCATCAAAAAGATTATTTTTTTTAATGTAATAGAAAATGAAAATATTTTTTAAAAAGGATTTAATTTTTTTAGTTTGCGTCATATTTTTTTTGGATAATGGTTTTAATTTTGTATTCTAAAATCTGAGTGATTTAGAGATAGATGAATACTACAACAAGGGTCATTTTATTTGAATAAAGATTTAACAGTTATTTAATTTTTAAGTTTCTTTTCAAAGAATTTTCGCAATCTATTTTCAAGAAATGTATTTTTCACAAAAGTAAAATGGAGGTAATCCGCAACTTTGTATCTGTAAGGTTTTTCATTGATAAAAATATCATTTATTTTACTTCTAGATTCAAGAGGAAAGGATTTTCGAAATAAAGCATTGTATTCAGACTCTAAATCTTCTTTTACTTGTGAATTAAGTAAGTTTCTGAAGAAATTAACATAATTATTTTTAGCACTTATTCTAGAAAAACGATAAATTAGATCCATATCTAATGGCAAAATATCGAAAACGCCTTTTTCTATTATTTTTTTAATTTTTGATTTTAGGTCATTAGAGTCTCCTATTTGGAAATAATTGACACTATCAGAATTTTCAAGTACAGAATTTGCCCCTGCATTTAACGTAGACAAAACTTTACACCCACTAAAAATAGCCTCTAATGATCCTAAGCCAAAGCCATGAAAAAAACTTGAGTCTATATATAAATGTGTCTCAGATAGAAGAGAAATGAGTTTTTTCTCGTCTAAAAACTCAATTTCATTGACTTTTATATTTTTGAATGAATATTTAGACTTAAAGTTACCCACCCAATTAAATTCTATTTCATTAATAATCTCTTTATCCAGAAGTTTTAGCGCCTCTAAAATAATAACAGCTCCTCTTTTTGTATCTGCCCTCATCATAGCAGTTAGTATAAATTTATTGCCTTTTTTTCTAACTTTAGCATTTAAAAAATTTAAAGATATAGGATTCTCTATAAGCTGTAACTTTTTTGAATCCTCTATCTTGCTTGAATAATAGTTCATTAAGTAGCTTGAAACAAAGATGTAGCTTTGTGCAATTTTAATACATGATAAACTATCCTCATAATTTCTACCCTCAAAAAAGCCTTCTATATCTTGAAGTAAACTTACGATATGAGGAATGATTTGATGTTTTGTTTTCAAATAATTTTTTATTACTAAAGCATCATAACAATTTACATCTAGCGAAAAAAGTATTGCTTTTGTAGTGAATCCATTTTCTATAAATTCTGAAAATAAAATTGGGGAGTAATTTGAATCTATTATCTCAGATTTTTCATTTGAGTGTGTTAAAACTATATTTGCTGAAATACCACTTTCAATTAAATAAGTGCAAATATTGTGTAGAATTTTTATACCTCCAGACCCTTTTTTTAAGTGAGGACTTAAAATAATCACATCATAATCATAGACAGTATTAATATTAACATATTTTCTAACTTCATTTAAAACTGTTTTTTCTTTGTAAGTATTGATAAGGCTATCATATAAATCCTTATATCTAGACCACAGGATTTTACAATTCTTATTCAGTCTTTCGTCTCTTTCATCAAATGAACCTTCTCCTCTGTGATATACAAATGAATCTAGACACAAGACAGCTCTCAGTCCTTGAGAAACGTATCTAAAGTAAAGATCAGTCTCTTCACAATAACCTTTATCATAGATTTTGTCAAAAAAACCATACTTTTCTATAACACTCGATTTTATTAAAAGACAAAAACCTGTTGCTGTTACAACATCTAAATATAATTTTTTATCCTTGTTGTCTAAATTAAAACGGCTAATTTTTTTAGTTAGTGATACAAAGTTATCTGCCTTGCCAAAAGGCACGTCAATTATAGGTGAGTTATTTGTTACAGGATTAACCATTGCTATGTCTTCAGATGAGTTAGCAAGTGTAATCATTGGTTTTAACCAATTATTAGTGACGTAAGTGTCTGAGTTTAAAAGGATTTTAAAATCGGATTCTCTATACTCAATGCCGTTGTAGCAAGATCCAATAAAGCCAAGATTCGTATTGTTTTTAATGTAAATAAGGTTATAATTATCTAATGAAGTGATATAGTTTTCTAAAATCTCACTAAGTTCATTACTAAATGAATCGTCTACAATAATAATATTTATATCGTATAAATTATCATTGAAAGTATGTTCTAAATTTGAGTTAATGCACCTTATTATTAATTCTAGATTTCTGTAAACAGGTATAATAATATCAATCCTCATTTTTTAATATTTTTTTTTATTTGTTGGTTATGGCTATAATTACGATTTTAGAAATGTTTTTTGTCTTAATTATTCTTAATTCTATTGCAAAAATACATTACTTTTCACTCTTTCTTGATGCTGGCTCAAAAATATTCCTTTCTCTAGGGTATATCTCGAATAATTTTCTTGGTTTTGGTCTGCTCTACCTCTAGATACAGACTCATAATGGTACAATTTTACATGATTTAGATACACATTATGCCATTTTTTTTGTCTGAGTTTCATGCAAAAATCAATGTCATTAAATTCTACTGCCAACCGCTCATTAAATCCATTTACTTCTTCAAATTTTGTTTTGGATACCATTAGGCAGGCTCCTGTAAGTGCTTGAAAATTATTTATAGTATTGGCTAATATATTCTCTTTTTCTAGTTTTTCATGAGAAAAAAGATGGTAGGGCTGTAAATCATTATCGAACTCAATACCGCAATGTTGTATACTGTTGTCTGGAAAAAGTAACTGTACACCCACAGCACCTACATTACTATTTTGAGCATAACACATCATGTCTTCTATCCATGTGGGGCTTACTACTTTTGTGTCATTGTTTAAAAGTAATAGGTATTCTCCATTAGCTTCTTTAGAACCTTTATTTATCAATTCAGAAAAATTGAACTTTCTATTTACTAAAATTACCTTAAAACGATCTTGAAGTACTGATTTATACTCTTGCATTAGATTTTCAAAGCTTTCTTCATTGCTAGCATTGTCTACTACTAATATTTCAAAATTTGAATAAGTACTTGCCTCAAGAATAGAATCTATGCATTGTTTTAACAAATGAGCTTTATTTTTACTTGGTATAATAATACTAACTTTGGCGTATTTTTTTAGCTGATAGCGAATAGTGTATGTACCAATTAGTTCATCATCGTGCATTTCAACACTTCCTTTTATGTTTAATCTGTTTAAGTAAGACTCTAATGCCCTTTTTCCTGCATTAAAGGCATAAAAATTACCATAAATATTGCTGTATAAAGAGTTAGTAATTCTCCAATGATATAAGATTCTTGGAACATGCCAGATTTTACGTGCTTTTATAGATGCTCTAAGTAGCAAATCATAATCATGACTACCTAGATATTTGGTTTTCATAAAGCCTATTTGGTCTACAAGAGATTTCCTTATCATAAAGAAGTGACCTATATAGTTTCTAGAAAGTAAGCTATGTGGCCTCCACTCGGTTTTGAAAATTGGACTAAGATGTGTGTTTTTTTCATCTATTTTGTCTTCATCGCAATAGGCAATGTCTATATTTTTTTTCTCAACAATGCATTTAGCAAATTGATAAAGGGCATCCTTGCTAATCATATCTTCGTGGTTCAAAAAACATACGTATTCTCCATTTGCAATTTGAAGGCCATCATTTATGGCCTCTGTAACCAAACCTTGCGTAGCTCTGTAAATAATTTTTATGCGTGAATCTTTTTTCTGAAAATGTTTTAGAGTATTTTTTGTGTAATCTTTGTTAGAGTTGTCGTCTACAATAATTAGTTCCCAGTTTTTATATACTTGGGTTAGTACAGATTCTATTGTCCAGGTTAGAAATAAGCTAGAGGTATTGTAACTTGGTAATATTATAGAAAATAGAGGCTTTTCTGCCATGTTTGCTACCTCCAAACCATACTTCTCTATCTCTTTTTCTGAAGGCAAATGGGTTTTTAACCATTTGTTATAGGCTATAGTTTGTTTTACAAAGCTGTCTCTGTTTATTGTAAATGAGTGTACTAAATATTTAAAAAATTTTGATATCAGTTTTTTTCCTTTGTTTGAGAATAAAAATAATATAGTTTCTAAATGATTAAATTTATTTGTTCTTTTTATAGAATAATACACCACACTAGATTTTACAAACACCGCTTTCACAAACCTAAATTTGCTAGGGGTTTTTATTTTTTCTTCTATCAAGTGTAAGTCATTCATTAATCAAATGTTGCTAAATATTCATCTACCACATCATTTACATTTCCCTCTCTAAAGACAACACCATCCTGAATCCAGATGGCTCTATTACATATTTTACGTACTTCTTCTGGGTTGTGAGAAACGTATAATATGGTTGTTCCGTTGGCTCTCAATTCATTTATTCTAGTCATGCATTTCTGTTGAAAACCCATGTCTCCAACGGCTAAAGCTTCATCTACTATTAATATTTCTGGATTTGGTATAACAACACTTGAAAAAGCCAGCCTAGCCATCATGCCTGAAGAGTATCGTTTTACTTGTAAATGTATAGACTCTCCAAGTTCAGAGAACGCTATTATCTCGGGTGTATAATGTTCAATTTCTTTTTTAGAAAGGCCCATGAGTGTACAACACAGTTTTATGTTCTCTAACCCACTCATTTCTACCTCTAGTCCGGCACCAAGACTTAGCATAGGAGCAATTCTACGGTAGATTTCAATTTTTCCAATACTTGGTGGTAATACACCACTTAATGTGCGCAGTAATGTGCTTTTTCCAGCCCCATTTCTACCTAAAAAACCTATGCTTTCTCCTTTATAAATTTCTAAATTTACTCCTTTCAAAACATTTTTTCTGTCAAAAAGCCGAAAGTTACCCTCAAATAAAAAAGTTTTTAACGAAGAAATACCATCTCTTTGAACAACAAAATCTACATGAACATTTTGAGCACTAATTACTATTTCTTTTTTTGACATGCTTTAGAAATTAGATATAAACCCTCTTCTCAAAGAGTTATACGTGTACTGCCCTATTGTAAACATAATTATGCTCAAAGCTAAAGGAATTAGATAATGCTTTGTTGGAATATCTGAAATAGATAATTCATTAAGATGTAAAATGTCTCTTGCCAAAATAAGAAAGTGAGTCATAGGATTGAATACTAAATACTTCATTATGCTAGGTTCATTATAAACCACAGGTGTCATATAAAATAAAATAGGAGAGATGCTTGTCCAAAACATTTCAACATCTCTAAAAAACACATTGAAGGAGGCTAGGGTTAGGCAGAATCCGTAAATAAATACCAAAAAAACCAGGCAGTACGGAATGATTAGTAGCAATTTAAAACTTGGTTCTAGACCAACAAAAAACATAAAAACAAAAAAAACCAAAAACATAAAAATAAAATTTACGAAGTTGGAAAGCAATATAGACAATGGAAAAACGGCAGGTGGTATGCTTATTGATTTTAAAATACCTCCAGATCCCCAAATAGACCCTATGGTTTGGGCGGTAGAGCTTATAAATAAATTCCAAAACATTAGGCCAGAGCAAATGTATAATGTGTAATTTGGTATGCCCATTCCTGCTATGCGCTTAAAAACAAAAGTAAAAACAAGCAGCATAAAAAGAGGGTTCATAAGCGCCCATAAAAAACCAAGTATAGAATTTTTGTACCTTACTTTTAGACTTTTTGCGGCTAGTACACCAACTACTTCTTTGTAGTAAATAATTCTGTTTAAGTAGTATTTTGTGCTTTTCATTTGTTGTTTTTGAAAACTAACAACGTAATGTAGTTAATCTAAATTTAACACAAATATAGGGTTACTTTTCAAAACAGCTGTAACTTTCCTCTAATTTTGATTAAATTCATAAAATTAAATGACGTATGTAGTTTAAATACAAAATTCAGAAGCTTAGCGTTTACTTAGTTTCTGAATTTTGTATTTTTTATAAATAACGCTTAACAATACATTTATTAGGCAACCATCATTTTTTCTTTATATTTCTTTAGTTGACTTCTTAAAGCATCTATAGCGCCATCAGTAGCAATCTCAAAGGTTTTGCCTTTTTCTTTTACAAATAGGGTAGAGCCTGGTACATTAAGCTTCATTTCTATGATTTTATTCTCTTTAGATTCGTCGTTTTCTAATCTTAAAAAAACCTCTCCATCTATTATTTTATCAAAAAATAAATCTAGTTTATCTGCCTTAGTTTGGATAAAAGATAACAATTTTTGATCTGCCGAAAATTGTTGTGCACTCATTTGAAGTTTCATATTGTATATATTTAAAGGTAAACTTACGCTTTTGGATGAGCTTGTGTAAAAACTCGTTTTATTTTATCTAGATTGTTATGTGTGTATACTTGCGTAGCTGCTAAGCTACTATGTCCTAATAATTCTTTTACAGCATTAAGTTCAGCACCATTTGTAAGTAAATGGGTAGCATAACTATGCCTTAGTACATGCGGACTTTTCTTTTGTTGGGTTGTAATTTTAGATAATGAATTTGTAACAGCTCTATAGATTAAAGAAGGGTAACTCTTATTCCCTAAATCTGTAACGATTAAGTGAGCGGAAAAGTTACCTATGAGTTGAACTTTTTTTTCTAAATAGGTTTCTATTTCTTTTGCTAAATGTTTTGTGAAGGGAATAATACGTTCTTTATTGCCTTTTCCTTTTACTTTTAATGTTTTGGCATACAGATTTATATCTTTGTGCTGTAAGTTTATCAACTCTTCTCTTCTAAGTCCTGCACCATAAATCAACTCAATAATTAGGTTAGTTCTAATGTCATTAAAATCTGAATTTGATAGCTCTTTATCTAACAGCAATTCTAAATTAACAGAACTTATTACAGACGGTAAGCGCTTGGGAACTTTAGGGTTTCTAAGTG
>JAYVIQ010000079.1:0-2988 GCA_043770215.1 Cytophagales bacterium
ATAAAACTCATTTTCGCTAAATAACTGTGGGTTTTTAATAAAATCTAACTCCGTATATATTTTGCTTTTAAATCTCAATGAATCGAATTCAGCTCTAGAATTGACGAAAAAGTACTCTGAATCTAAATAGTAGCAATAATTTAGATCATCCCAACTTGGAGAAATGATTAAGTTATGATTTTTGGTCTGGGATTTTATGAACTCCCATTTTACATTACTATCCATATTAATATCTGCATCTATTTTGAATGTTGCTAAAAATAGGACTGGTACTAAAAGTAAAGTTAGCTTTTTAAAGTAATTATTTTTGATTACGTCCGACCAATAAACAATAATTATAGCGATATAAGCGTATATAAATGGCGAAACAAAAATAAGGTATCTATCTATATATAAGGGAATTATAAATGAAAAAAAATAGATACCTACTAGAGAAAGAATAATTTGTATGTTTAAGAAGTATAAAAAAAAATGATTCTCTTTTCTTTTCCTTAGAAAATAGAAAGCAGAGAAAAATATAAGAATCGCAATTATTGTTACTAATGGTGCATTAAAGAATCTCCAAATTGAATAATAAACACTCATAAAACTAGTAGGCTTTTCTATCCAAGTACCTCCAGTAGAAGCTAAAAATCTAGAAATAAAAATAGGTAAATAAGGACAGAAGATAATAAAAGCAACTACTAAAGAGTAAAATAACCTATTCCTAATCTCTTTTTCTTTCCAATAAATAAATACAGAAAGAGACATAAAAAACACAGATAAAATACCCATAAAATGTGTGAACATCATTAGTGCAAATGAAACACCAAGTAAAAATAGATTTCTTTTTTTATTCGATTTTAGTACTAAAACAAATGAATAAAAGCACATGCAAGCCAACATTACCAAAAGTGCATAAGCCCTTATCTGATGAGAATAAACCATTTGTAAATTTGATAAAAGCATAAAAGTACTAGCTAAAATTGCTTCTTTATTTGAATACAGATGTTCTAAACCTTTATATAAAAACCAAATAGAAAAAGAAGAGAATAAAACAGATAAAAACCTCATCCAAAAAAAATCTAACCCCAGAAAAGAAATTACCATTTTTAATAGCAAAGGATGTAAAGGAGGGTTGTTCTCGTTAACAAACACCTGAAAAAATTCTTTCCAATTAAGATTTGACGTAAAAATAGAAAAGGGTTCGTCTAGCTGAATTGGAAATGTGGTAATATAAAATAGCTTAAGTATAATGCTTGTGAACACAAATAGAAAAGGTAAGTATTTTAAATTAAATAATTTCATGAATATTTTTTAAAGTTTTATACTATATGCAAGCACGTAATATAGCGGACGATTCTCGTGAGATTAACTATTACCTGCATCCAACATTAAACCAAATGATTGATTATCAGGTTCTCCAATACTTCTATCAAATGAAGTCGCACTATTATACCCAGCACCATCTTTTAAAAGTTGACCATAAAGAGCGTTGATATGATTATGTCTTGGCATTTGACCAATAGTAAGTTTCATATTTTTATGCATCTAGTGTGTTTGTTCCATTAGAGAAGCCATCAGCATCACTATATACTTTACCAACTTTATTTGTGCTGTTGTAATCAACATCTCTTGAATCATAACCAACTACAAATCTTCCTCTTAAATCTGGCATTCCACTTAAACCATCGCACAAAGCCCAACCACTTGGAACATTAGTGCCACTCCACATTATTATTGCTCCTTTTGGCACTAGTGCATTTGTAGGGAATCCAACTACATTTAAATTTGTGGTTGAAGTGTTTGAAGATGTAATATTAGTAGTGATAATACTAGGAGCCGTTAGTAAGTTACTTGAAGTTAAAAGATTTGCTTTTACTTCATGAGTATTAATGATAGTTCCTGTAATGGTAGTAGTATTTCCTGTTGAAGGATTAGAGACTATATTATTAACTTCTAAAGTGTTATTTAAAGTGACCTTGGCTACAGTATTGGTTATGGTATTATATTCTGCTTTAAAAGGCGTCATGTTTTGCCATTTTGTCCCATCAAAAAAATAGTAAGAAGTAGTTGTAGAATAAAACATTAGCAAACCTTTATTGTCGTTTTGGTTATTGCCCTTAAGCGTTGTGGAAGCTATCAAAGTTAATTTAGCTTTTGGAGGCATCATAAGTTCTATGTTTGTTGCTGGGTCGCTTAAGTCAAAAATAGAATTTGGGTTTGGATTTGGATTGTTTATACTTACTTGAGCTACTAAGGCATTAGTAATAAGTAATATCACTGAAGTTAGAATTAGGTTAGTTTTTATTTTTTTCACTTCTTTTTTGTGATCAATTCTTGAAATTTGTTTGATTACAAGGTGTATAAAATTTGTTATTGCCTTACTGTGGCAATTTACAACAATTTTAATTGTTTTTAAATATGTAACTTAACTAAGAATGTAAGTAATAAATTTAGAGTACTTATCTGCATAAATCAGTCATCAGTTAAATCAAATTTATAAATACTATAGTCGGGTGAATCAAATACTTTAGGATAATTTATTAGAGTATCTGTACCGAAAACTTTCTTGAGAATAACCAATCCTTTATACCCTTTATGACTGAATTTTGGATTTGAAATAAACGCACAAATCTGGTTATTCGTTAAAGTAATTCCTTTTCTATGAGAAAAATATAAAGGCGTAGGATAATTACCTGAATTGATAATTATTAAATCTTTTTTTGTAAAAAAAACATCCAAATCTTTTTCTAAAGCTAAAAATTTAGAACTTTCTTCTTTTACCCTAAACTCATGAAACTGCCTACTTACACCCTCTACACTAATAACTAGCAATAAAAAAAGAAAATAATTTTTAGGTAACCTATCTATAAAACAAGCAATTGGAATTAAAAAAACAGGTACATAAGCAAGTATATAATAATTATGATGGTGAAATGTCCAACCAGCCTTAAAAACCACTAAAATCACAAAAGCAATAAGGCCTAAAAGGTATACTAAAACTGG
>JAYVIQ010000080.1:0-2317 GCA_043770215.1 Cytophagales bacterium
TATTTATTGTTACCTAAATTTGCAAAATATTTATTTACAAACCTTGTTTATTCTCATTTTTCTCAGATTACTTTTTTTATGCTTATCCTTTTTTATTAAAACCACAAAAGAACGTAACAGATATTTAATTAAATATTATTATTGGGTACTTACATAAATACCGCTTTTATTTTATTTGGCAAATACAATGTATAATTCTATATGCGGCTTTATTAAATTTTTACGGTTTTCTTTACTAATGTGACACATTGACACAATATAACAAAATTTGTTTTTACCAATTCAAGTCAGAATTATTGAACATTAAATCCTGCAATTTTTTTTAAAAAGTGACAAGATGACATAGAATACCTCAAAGGCACAAGAATTGCGTTTGTGTATAAAAACAATAAAAGTATATTACTTATGAGCATAGTAGAAGAAAAAGGTTCTATATCCATTCATTCAGAAAACATATTTCCAATAATCAAGAAATTCTTGTATTCAGACAATGAAATATTTTTGAGAGAGTTGGTTTCTAATGCAGTAGATGCTACACAAAAGTTGAAACATCTTACAGCTATAGGACAAAGTGACGTAGAGCTTGGTGAGCTTAAAATTAAAGTTTCTTTAGACGAAGAGGCAAAAACCATCACTATTTCTGATAGAGGAATAGGAATGACTGCAGACGATGTAAAAAAATACATCAACCAAATTGCATTTTCTGGAGCAACAGAATTTGTAGAAAAATACCAAAAAGAGGGTGAAAAAGATGTAAACAGCATCATTGGACACTTTGGACTAGGGTTTTATTCTGCCTATATGGTGGCAGATTTAGTAGAGATAAAAACGCTTTCTCATGTAGCTGGTAGCCAGGCTGCGCACTGGACTTGTGATGGATCTACTGAGTTTAGTATTAAAGGTGGAGATAAAGAAGATAGAGGTACAGATATTATTTTGCATATCTCAGAAGAAGGAAAAGATTTCTTAAACAAATGGAAAGTAAAAGAAATTCTTACAAAATACGGTAAGTTTTTGCCAATTGAAATAGAGTTTGACGGTGAAGTAATTAACAACACCAGCCCAATTTGGATAAAACAACCAAGTGAATTAACAGACGAAGATTACAAAGCTTTTTACAAAGAATTGTATCCATTTGCAGAAGAACCATTGTTTTGGATACACCTAAATGTAGATTATCCCTTTAATCTAACGGGTGTTTTGTATTTTCCAAAAATCAACAATGATTTTGAAATTCAGAAAAACAAAATTCACCTATACTCTAGACAAGTATTTATTACAGACGAGGTAAAAGAGGTGATGCCAGAGTTTTTAATGCTTTTACATGGAGTGATAGATTCGCCAGATATCCCATTAAATGTATCTAGAAGTTTTTTACAGGCAGATGGAAATGTAAAGAAAATAAATAGCCATATCACCAAAAAAGTGGCAGATAAACTAGCCGAAATGTTTAAAAAAGACAGGGCGGGTTTTGAAGCTAAATGGAATGACATTCATGTATTTGTAAAATATGGAATGCTTACTGAAGAGAAATTTTTTGAGAAATTAGAGAAAAATGTACTTTTTAAGTCTGTAGATAATAAATTATTTACCTTAGATGAGTACACTGAAAAAGTAGCAACTAACCAAAAAGACAAAGAAGGTGCTATTGTCATACCGTATTCTTCTGATTTAGCTTTTCAAGATACAGCCATACAAGCGGCAAAAAATAAAGGCTATGAAATTTTGGTTTTAGACCACCAAATAGATTCTCATTTTATAGGTAAACTAGAGCAGAAATTAGAAAAAATACAGTTCAAAAGAGTAGACTCTGACTCTGCTGAAAAACTAATAGACAAAGACCAAAAATTAGAATCTGTTTTAAGTGAAGACCAAGTAAAAACAATAAAAGAATTGTTTGAGAAATACATTGGGGCTAACAACAAAACTTTTGAAGTAGAGGCTCTTTCTGCTGTAGATTTGCCGGTGACAATTACATTGCCTGAGTTTATGAGAAGAATGAAAGAAATGTCTGCTTCTTCTGGAATGGGTATGATGGGTGCCTTCCCTGAATCTAATGCTGTAGTTATAAATGGTAATCATGCACTGATTCAAAACATTTTAAAATCTGAAGGTGCTAAGCAAGAAGAATTAGTAAAACAATCTTATGACATTGCTTTATTGGCTCAAGGGAAATTAAAAGGGGCTGAGTTGACCTCCTTTTTAAACAGAAGCCTTAGCTTGTTGAACTAAGCCAACTAATTTTTTCTTAAAGGCGAGTTGTTTTTTTTTAACAACTCGCCTTTTTTTTGTCTCATAAATTTTAAACATACTCTTC
>JAYVIQ010000081.1:0-3687 GCA_043770215.1 Cytophagales bacterium
TCGTTCATATAGCTTCTCGCTATAAGTAAGCCTTCTTTTTTTGTGTAATACAATACTGTTTCTCTTTGGTCTGAAAGATCATTAGGTGTCTCTAAAGAATCTACTGTCACATTCAAATAACTTTTTCCATTTACCATAAGTGACGGTAAACTATTAGTATATTTAAAACTACTTTTAATAGATCCATTTTTTTCATAAAAAAATAAATTTGATGTAAATTTTTGTCCACTATCAAGATTAGTATCGAATGAAAAGCTATACTGAACATAAGATTGGCATTTACCTGCTAAATCTTGTTTATGGCTACATGGAATGTTTTCATTAACTTCAGTTCTTATAATTTTCACATCTATCGTATCAATTTCTTTTTTTTCAAAATTTACATTTTTGAATTTTTTAATTTCTCCATTGTAGTGTGGTAAAATATTTTTGATTTCATCAGATAACTTAGGACATTTTTCCTTTTTACAAAAGCATGCAACCAAAACTATTGCAGAAAAAAGGAGTAGTGTAATTCTATATTTATTTTTCATAGTAGGTTATTTATAGTTTTAATATTACTTAAATTCCTTTTATTATCTCTCAAAATGTAAGCATTGTCATTTAATTGTTCATACAAATCAATAAATTCAATATCATTAGCTACATCAAACCCCTCACAGATAATAAAAGGGCGAGTGATTCTACTAGTATCGGCAACAACCTTAAAACCTGTTTTATGCCAAATACCATACTGACCATCTATTGATAGCAATGGAGCAGGATAGGTTTTTATTGAACGAACATTATCTTGAGCTATTAAATTAAAATATACTAGAGTAATTATTGAAATTAAAATTGAATTTCTTTTCATGAGTTTATATTTTTTTCTTTACTACGCCTGTGATAAAAGCTTTATTGTCTGACGATTTATAAAATTTATAGGCTATCAATCCTTCTTTTTCATTGTATATTTTTACTACTGGCTCTCCAGCATACAAGGTAGAGTCGTAAAATACATTTTTGTATATTACATTTTCAAAGCTTATGCTATCTAGCTTTTTTTTAAATTGATAATTTGTACTTGTTACTTCTTCTTTTGTTTCTGAATATTTAAAATAAGAAAGAATATAATAGTTGTGAGAATTTTCTAAATCCCCCAGTTTTTCTATTTTAAAATTCACTTTTATTTCTTTAAAACATGCGCAAGGATTCTTATCAGGTGGCAAACTACTTGATTTATTTCCTTCATTATAGTCATAATTTACTCGTATAATTGAACTATCTGTTTTGTTATTTAATGGGTAATAATTTACAAAAACCAACCTTTCACTATCCCAATAACCAAGTGGGTTTTTCTCTTTGTCAGCAATTCCAGGACATTTTTCCTTTTTACAAAAGCATGCAAACAAAACTACAGTACATAGCAGTACTGTTGTCATTTTATATATGTTTTTCATATTGTCTATTATTATTTAATTGTTCATACAAATCAATAAATTCAATATCATTAGCTACATCAAACCCCTCACAAATAATGAATGGGCGTATGATTCTATTTTCTTCTGTTAAATTTTTTACACCTGTTTTGAACCAAATGCCATACTGACCATTTATTGCAAGTAGTGGTGCTGGGTAGGCTGTTACATTTCTTGTGTTGTTTGGCTCATAAATTGGAGGATAATCATCTTGTGAAAAAACAAAATTTATTCCGAAAAGCAGGAATAAGCTAAATAAAATATTAAACGTACTGTTTTTCATAATTTAATCATTTCTATGTAGAGTTTATCATTTAGGTATTTTCTAAGCATTAGAACACCCTGGTTTTTATTGTGAAATATCACTGTTTTGTAATTGCTATTTAAATCTTGCTCTGCAAATTCTATTGAATCTTTTTTAACATTATAATAATTTATACCATTAACACTTAATGGAGTTTTTAATACTTCACTGTATACCAAATTATAAAGAAATTCGTTTTTAGAATTTAGAAAGCGATACGACAACGTAAACTCTACCGTTTCTTCTTTTGGTAAATAAATACTAGAGTTTATATTATGAACGAAATCTAAAAAAAACGATGAGGCAATATCACATTTACCCGCCTGTTTAGGAGAGCTAGAGCAAGGGTAATTTTTTTCTGTAATTACTTTATTAATTATGCCTTCAACAGTATCTTTTGTATTTAATCTGTAATTTTTACTCACAAAATATAATTTATCACCGGTTTTGTAAGGGAGAAAAAATTTCATTTCATCTGTAAGTTTGGGACACTTTTCTTTTTTACAACAAGATTCAACCAAAGCACTAATAAAAAATAATATGAGTGCAACTTTACATGTGTTTTTCATACTAGTTATTGGTTTAGATGATTATACTTAATTTGTTTTCTGAGCCTTTCCATACAACAATAGCTTTTTTGTAGGCGCTTCATATAATCTATATGCCAAAAGGCCATCTGCTTTGTTGTATATTTTTGCTATAGCAACACCACCGTCTACAATAGAATCGTAAAACACATTAGTGTATACAGAATCATTGAAGGATATCTGAGCATATGTGTTTGAAAATAGATAATTTGTGGCAGTGATTTCCTCTTTATTTTCAGACATTCTATAATACCGTAGTAGATTATACAGCGATTGGTTTGGAGTTGTATTAGAACTTACAAATTCAAAATTTATATTTACATCTTTATAGCATCCACCAGGTTTTTTATCATTTACTTTTCCTTTTGAATAATTTCCTTCTGTGTGTGTTTGTATTACTTTTACTACAGCAGTATCGTAGGTATCTGGCACAATATATATTCTGGATAAATTTCATATCCTTTGTAGCAATTCATTAACCTCAGTGTTTGCCCATTTGCGTAACCCAAAGGATTTTTGTCTGCATCTGTTAGTTTAGTGCATGTCTCTTTTTTGTTACACCCAATAAGATAAATTACTACAAAACATAGTATTAAAGTCGATTTAAATTTTTGTATCATAGAAATTATGGTTTAGATGTTTGAAATAAAATATTCACGTAATTTTGGGTGTTATTGGGTATGAAATTTGTATCAATGGGTACGCTTTCATCTACTGGCGGTTTAAAACGCAGCCACATCACAGATTCGCTTAGGTCTACTATTTCTGCTGACATTTCAACTGTAGTTATTGTTCTATTTTGCAAATTGTAGGTCATTACTTCTACATCAGATAAATCACAGGTAGATGCATTGGTAATAGTAGTAGGGGTAATAACCATTGTGCTATTTAGCAAACAAGGGTCTGAGGTCATTTCTATGCCATTGAAATTCATTTTTATGAAATACCATTTTTTGGAAGTTCCGTTAGATAGTAATTGTCTTGTTTGTACTGTTTGAGGGTCATCTAATTGAACAAAAGAACAAAGCAATAGAGTACTTGAAAGTAGTAAAAATAACTTTTTCATGATAGTTATTTATTTTCAAGTGACTGCATTCTACTCTCTAACTGCAATATATATAAGGTTAGCTCTTCAACCTTTTGTAAAAGTACTTTGTTCATATCACCTACTTCTATCCCTTCTGTTTCTGCCACCAATTGACTTGGTACATTTGGCAAATGCTTATTTTCTGCTACATATTTACCTAATTCACTTAAAGGCATTAAAGAATAAGAAGGTTCAAAAACATAATCTGGCCACCCAGAAACTTGTATTTTAAGTCCTTTTGCCAAGATTTTG